>CAYODV010000024.1:0-11273 GCA_964402915.1 uncultured Candidatus Saccharibacteria bacterium | reverse complement strand
TCGCGACCTCTGCCGTGACAGGGCAGCGCTCTAACCAACTGAGCTACGGGTCCAGCTAGAGGTGATTATATATTATTTTGGAGAATTTTTCAAGTGTAAAATATATATGATATAATATAAGTATTATGAAAGAAATTCGCGAGGGGTTTAGGAAGATTTTTAGGGAGGACAAGGCGGTGCTTTTGATGATGGTGGTGCTGTTCATGATGGGGTTGCTACTGGTTTTGCACACTTTGATTCATTTTAAGGCGGGTGGGACGACGATGTATATTGGTTATTCGGACATTGGGGGGTTTAACGATGGGGAGTGGCTGTCGCTTTGGAATTCGGGGGGTTATCGGACGGGGGGCTGGGCAGAGATGGCGGTGTTTCCGATTTTAGGGCTGGTGCTGGGGGTGATGCACAATTTGTTTGCGGTGCAGGTGTATGGGCGACGGGGAAGAGGGTTTGCGATAGTGATGATTTTGGTGTCGATGTTGGTGGCGGTGGGTGCGTTTGTATTGCTTTTGAGGCTACTTGGGGAGATTTAGGAGATAGTCGATGCGGCGGAGTTTGGAGATTCCACTGGGGAAGCGAACACCGAAATATCGGTTTTTTGAGATTCTGCCGGGGGCGATTTCCTATATTGGGGTGATACTTTTGTTTGTGCTGTCGTATTTTAGTCCAATTTTGGGAGCGATTTATTTGATTTTGATTATTTCGACGACGCTGGTGAAGGCGGTGGGGATTGCGTATCGGACGTATGGAGGATTTAATACGATGCGGAGGGCGGAAAAGGTGGACTGGCGGGGGAGGTGTGAGGATTTGGAGAATCCGCATGAAGCGTACGAGAGGTTGCACAGTAGGCCTTCGGGGGCGTATAAATATTTTGAACACGTGCGGAATTTGAAGAAGATTTCTAGCGATCCGGAGGCGCGGGCGAAGTATTTGAAGCCGAGTGAGGTGTATCAGGCGGTGGTGATGGTGGCGTATAACGAAGGGATGGAAACGATGCGGCCGAGCATTGAGGCGGTGAGAGATACGAGTTGGCCGAATGAGCGAATAATTTTTGTACTCGGATATGAGGAGCGGGGTGGGGCGGAGATTGAGAAGACAGCGAAAGAGCTAAAAAATTTGTTCAAAGATACGTTCAAGGATTTTATTATCGTGAAGCATCCGGACGGACTGAAGGGGGAGATCAAAGGGAAGGGGCCGAACTTGTGCTATGCGGGGGAGGCGCTGAGTAAGTATGTTCAGCAGAGGCATATTAACCGAGAGAAGGTGATGGTGACGACGATTGATAGTGATAATAGGGTGAGCGAGAAGTATTTGGATGCGCTCGCGTATGAGTTTTGTGTGAGAGATAATGAGACGAGGCAGAAGCGGAGCTATCAGCCGGTGTGCGTGTTTACGAATAATATTTGGGATGCGGCGGCGCCGATGCGGGTGATTGCGGTGTCCAATTCGTTCTTTAATGTGATTCAGACGATGCGGCCGCATGCGCTTAGGAATTTTGCCTCTCATTCGCAACCGTTGGCGGCGCTAGAGGATATGAATTATTGGAGTAAGCGGACGATTGTGGAAGATGGGCATCAGTATTGGCGGAGTTATTTCTTTTTCAAGGGAGATTATGATGTGGTGCCGGTGCGGGTGCCGATTGGGCAGGATGCGGTGCTGGACGAAACGGTGGGGGCGACTTTGAAGGCGCAGTTTGTCCAGCTTCGGCGGTGGGATTATGGGGCGAGCGATGTGGCGTATGTGGGGAATTTGCTGTTTGATAAGCACAGGGAAGTGCCGTTTTGGAAGACGTTTCCGAAGTTTGTGCGGCTCTTAGATTCGCATGTGACAGGGGCGATGATTGCGCCGATTGTGGCGTTTGGGGGGTGGGTGCCGATGATTATGAACCTGTCTGACAGGGGGATGACGGTGTTTAACTTGCCGATGGTGGTGAGCGTGGTGCAGACGGTGGCGAGCGTGGGGATTTTTGTGACGATTTTGATGAGTCTTCGGATGTTGCCAGAGAGGCCAGCGAGGTATCGGCGGACGAAGAAGGTGGCGATGGTGTTGCAGTGGATTTTGGCGCCGGTGATTGCGCTGGTGTATTCGAGTGCGGCGGCGTATTATTCGCAGACGAGATTGATGATAGGGAAGTATATGGAGTCGTTTGATGTGACCAAGAAGGTCGTGAAGAAATAAAATCTTTGGCCTTCTTCTGCGTCAAAGCTTCCGCTACTCACTCTCGGTATGTCAAATACCGTTCGTTCCGTTGCTCGGCTTTTCCTTGAATAAGGCTCAAATATTTTATTTCATAAAATCATAAGGTATTTACATTTTTTGAGTTTTGTGGTATAATAGAAAGTGATTTGGGGGCGAATCGCTCTTTTTTACTCTACTGAATCTTTAATAAGGAAAAGGGGGAAGTTTTCGTGAATCGGGATCTTAAGGTTGTTTTGAAGCGGTATGAAGGTGAAGACCAGGTGCGGTTTGAGTTTCCGGATGAAAGTCTGGAAGATTATGGAGAAGCCTGCAGGCGTCTGGCGCAACATGCGCGGATGGACAAGAGCAGGAGCCATAAAGCGACCTGGAGTTTTGACCTGATGAACATGTTTGTGGGTTCTTCGCCGTTGTGCCTGTATGAGTTTCCGACGGATGGGTCGAAAATGTTTGTTTTTAGGGACCGCGAGCCGTCGCTTCGTAACGAAATTTTTGCCACGGTGATTCTGGACGCAACTGTCAAGGAAGAGAAGTACGAATTTGTTATTAAAGAGGAGGATTGAGAAGGGCGCCCCAAGTTGGGGCGCTTTTCCTATATTATGGTATAATAGGGGTATTATGAGATTTTCTAATACTTTTGTGAAAACTTTAAGAGATGCGCCGAAAGATGAGGCGGCGAAGAATGCGCAGCTGTTGATTCGGGCGGGCTATATTCATAAGGAGATGGCGGGGGTGTATGATTATTTGCCGCTGGGGCTGAGGGTGCTAGAGAAGATTAAGCAGGTGATTCGGGAAGAGTTGAATGCAATTGGGGCGGAGGAGTTGCAGATGACGTCGTTACAAAATCCGGAGCCGTGGAAGCGGTCGGGGCGGTGGGATGATAAAGAGGTAGATATTTGGTTTAAGACGAAGTTGACGGCGGGAGGGGAGCTGGGGCTGGCGCCGACGCACGAAGAGCCGGTGACGCAGATGCTTAAGGATTATGTGGCGAGCTATCGCGATTTGCCGGTTTTAGTGTACCAATTCCAGACGAAGTTTAGGAATGAGCTCCGCGCGAAGTCGGGGATTATGCGGGGGCGCGAATTCTTGATGAAGGATTTGTATAGTTTTACGACGGATGAGGCGAAGCATAAAGAGATTTATGCGAAGGTGGAGGGGGCGTATGCGAAGATTTTTGAACGGTTGGGGCTGGGAGATGATACGTTTGAGACGTTTGCGAGTGGCGGGATTTTTGCGAAGTATTCGCACGAGTATCAGACGTTGATTCCGGTGGGGGAAGATACGGTGTATCATAATAAAGATAAGTCGGTGGTGCTGAACGAAGAAGTGCTGCTGCCGGAAGTTTTGGAGGAGCTGGGGGTGGCTAGAGACGAGCTGGAGAGTTGTCGCGGGGCGGAGGTGGGAAATATCTTTACGCTGAAGTATAAATATAGTGAGCCGTTGGGGCTGAAGTATGCTGGAGCCGAGGGCGGGCAGACGACGGTGTTTACGGGGAGCTACGGGATTGGCGTGAGCCGCGTGATGGGGGTGATTGTGGAGAAGTTTGCGGACGAGAAGGGGCTGGTTTGGCCGGAAGGGGTGGCGCCGTTTAAGTATCATGTGGTGGCGATGGGGGAGAAGGGAATGGAGAAGGCGTCAGAGATTTATAAGGGACATGAGGAAGAGATGTTGCTAGATGACCGTGATGCGAGGTTTGGGGAGAAGATGAAAGATAGTGAGCTGATGGGGATGCCGTATAGAGTATTAATTTCTGACCGGACGTTGGAGGAGGGGGAAGTGGAGATTACGGAGCGGGCGACTGGTGCGGTTTCGCGAATTTCTATTGACAAATTTGCCGCGAGTTTGTAAACTCTAGGAAGTATGAAAAAGAAAACTGTTGATTTGACCAAGGAGGGGAAAGCCGAGCTTGAAAAAGAGCTGAAGGAGCGGGTGGCTGAGCGCGAGCCGATCAAAGAGAAGATTGCGACGGCGCGGGCGTTTGGTGACCTTTCCGAGAACGAAGATTATTCGGCGGCGAGAAATGAGCAGAAGTTGAATGAACGCAGAATTGCGGAGATTGAAGATATTTTGAAGAACGCGAAGGTGATTGCGAACCGTGGACACGAGAAGGTGGGGATGGGGGCGAAGGTGACGGTGTCACTTTCTGGTAAGAAGTATACATATTCGATTGTGGGGCCTGTGGAGGCGAATCCGCTGGAGGGGAGGATTTCCGACCAGAGCCCGATCGGGAAGGCGATTTTGGGGAAGCGCGCGGGGGATGAGTATGTGCTTCCGAACGGAAACAAGGGTAAAATTGTCTCAGTAGAGTAGAAACGTAAATTTTAGCGAGCTACTGCGTCAGCAGGTGCGTTACTCATTCGCCGTGCCATTAAGTACGGCTCATTCCGTTACTCCTGCTTCCTTGTATCTCATCTAAAATTGACGTTTCTGACAGCCAAATATATAATAATGGTATGGAAAATAGGCATGAGCGGATTGTGGGGGCGAGCGTGGCGGGGGTGGTGATTAATTTGGTGTTTGTGGTGCTGAAGGCGTTGATTGGCCTTTTGAGCGGGTCGCTGTCGGTGCTGGTGGATGCGGTGAATAATTTGACGGATGTGCTGTCGGCGGCGGTGACGCTGGTGGGGATGAAGTTGGCGCAAAAGCGGCCAGATAAGGAGCATCCGCATGGGCATGGGAGGGTGGAGTATCTTGCGGCGACCGTGGTGGGGTTGATTATCTTGGTGGTGGGGGTGGGGGCGGCGATTGTGAGCGCGCCGAAGATTACTCGGCCGGAGGTGGCGAATTATTCGGTGCTGTCGCTGGTGGTGATTTTTGTGATGGTGGTGGCGAAGTTGGTGTTTGGGCGGTATTTGAGGCGAGTGGGGAAGGAAACGAAGTCGCGGAGCTTGGAGGGGACGGGGATTGACGCGATGTTTGATGCGGCGTTGTCGTTTGGAACGCTGGTGGGGGCGGTGGTGAGTTTGGTCTTTGGGGTGTCGATTGATGGAATTGTGGGGTTGGTGATTGCGGTGTTTATTGTGAAGAGTGCGTTGGAGATTATTAGCGAGGCGCTGGGAGATTTGATTGGGCGGAGGATGGACGAGAGGTTGGTGCGGAAGGTGCGTGAAGTTATACGGACGGTGCCAGGGGTGGAAGGGGTGCCGAAACTGGTGTTGCATGATTATGGGCCAGAGGAGGTGAGCGGAGCGGCAAAGATTGAGGTGAGCGGGAAGTTGACGGTGCGGGAGCTGAAGAAGATGACGGAGGAGATTGAGGGTAGAGTACAGGAAGAATTGGGGGTGAAGTTGGTGGTGGGGGTTTAGGCACAACAGGGAATAAGCTTGACTTTTTTGGCTTTTTGTGCTATAATGATAGTAGCTATTCGTTAGAGTATCCATTAAAAAATAGGGGGTAATTGTATGCACAGCTTTAAGGTTTTGGTCATCACGATGTTGGTTATGGTTTTGCTGGTGCCGATGGCGCTGGCGGAGGAAGTGTCTGCTTCGAAGTTGGACGTGCGGCTCAATCCGCAGCTGGATTATCTTGTTCTGGTGAATAATGATAATCCGTATGAGTTTGGCGGAGAATATGACACGGCTTTGACCGAGAAAAATGAGAACGGCGAGTATGTGGCCATGAGTTATGTGCCAGATACGGGCGGAGAGCCGACGCTGGTGGAAAAGGCGACGTTTGTGGCCTTTACGCAGCTTCAGGCGAATTTGGCCCAGAGGGGAATGTTGGTGCAGCTACTCAGCGGTTATCGGACGAAGGACGATCAGGATTGGTTGGTTAATTATTACAAAGAGAATCCGGTGTCGTGGAGCGTGGCCGAGGCTGGAAAAAGCGAGCATCATACCGGATTGGTACTGTCGGTGCAGATTTGGTATCGCGGTGACGACGGAAAGTATCTGTGGTTTACCGAGACAGAGGAGCGCCAGGAGGCGATTCCGTTCTTTGCGCTGCTTCACGAAGTGATGCCGGATTATGGCTTTATTGACAGATTCCCGGCAGGGAAAGAAGACTGGACTGGTTATGGTTCAGAGCCGTTCGAGATTCGCTTTGTCGGATCGGCCGAAGTGGCGCACGAAATTATGGACAATGGTCTGTGTCTGGAAGAGTACCTGAATAAATAATTTGTACATTTTTAACGAATAGCGGAAGGGGCCTTGCGAGGCTCCTTTTTGCTGGTTTGAGATGGTTTGGTGACGAGTGGTGTGATATAATAAAGTAAAATTGTAAGGAGGCAAGAATGGAAACAGGTGAGTATATAGGGAAACATGAGAAGCAGGGCGAAGAGTATGATCCGTGGGCGGAGTTGACGAAAGAGGGTGCGGAGGAGTATGTGCCGAAGCATGCGAAGAAGGAAGAAAGTTTGGACGAGAGCTTAAGCAAGAGTTTGGACGAGAGTTTGGAAGAGATGCCGTCGTTTGATGAGCATATGGAAGAGATGGAGAAGAAGGGTGCCGTTGACGAAGAGGTGCCGGAGCTGGATGTGGCGGCGATGCAGGCGAATGCCGAGCAACAAGAGGCCGAGAGGCGAGAGAAGCAGAGGTTGTTGGATGAGTTGGAAGAAGCGAAGGAAGGATTGGAGAAGGCAGAGCGGGAGTTCGAAGAGGTGAGCGAGAACTTGGATGGACTAGTGAAGAAGCTGGACTTGGCGCTGGAAGAGCGGGCGGATGTGGACGAACTGTCTATGCTATTAAGAAAAGCAAGGATGACGCTGGAAGATTTGAACGATGTGAATAAAAAATTAGAACAGAAGAGTGATGAATTTGAGTTTTATAATTCAAGAGCGGTGGACGCGTTAGCGGAAGAAGAGTTTGAGGGGAATAAGAAGAAGATGGTTGAGACGTTTGATAAGACGGAGCAAACGAAGAAGAAAGTGAACCGGATGGATGATAAATTTGAGGAAGTGAAACGGTTGATTTATAGAATGGAAGAGGGTGGTAGATGAGAACGCTGAAGATTCATGGGGTGTATCGGCATTATAAGAACAAGTATTATGTGGTTGAGGACGTAGCGGAGCATACAGAGACGGGAGAGAAGTTGGTGATTTATCGAGCGTTGTATGGAGAGAATAAGTTGTGGGCGAGGCCGTATGATATGTTTCTTTCTGAGGTGGACCATGAAAAGTATCCCGACGTGAAGCAGAAGTGGAGGTTTGAGGAGGTAAAAGAGCTGTGATAAATATCTTATTGACTGGGGCTAATGGGAACTTGTCTAAAGAGAGGGGGGCGATTGGCGTTGCCGTTAGGAGGGCTGAAGAATATGTTTTTCCGATATTGAAAGTTGATTGGGATGTTGATTTGTTGGTTACAAATCGTTTGCGCGATATGATTATTCCTGAAGATGGGGTTGGTGGGCGAACGATAACTAGTGATTTTATTGAGTTTGCTATAGATGAGGGTAAAGCCGATGAGAAGTCAATTGCAGAAATGTTAGTGCATGAGTTTTGCCATGCGGCTCGGTGGGGTAAAAATGATGAGCGAGTAAAAACTTTGTTTGATGCCGTGATAAGTGAAGGAATTGCGACCTATTTTGAGGCTGAATTTGCGAAAATGAATGACGAGAAGACAGTTTTTATTGAGACAATTATGGGGCGGTCGGATGAAGAGAACAAGATGATATTAGCTGAACTTTGGGAGCAATTGGACACTGAAGATTATGATTATGGAAAGATCTTCTTTAATGGCGGTGATGAGCTTCCGCGGTGGGCGGGTTATTCTTTGGGATATTATTTGGTTGGGAAGTATCTTGAAAAAAATGGGAAGAAGATTGGAGATGCATTTACGGATGAATATATGGAGTTTCGGAATTGTCTAATGGGGGAGATAGGTGATTTATGAAGCCGGAAATTGAGGCGGTGTTTTTGGATGTTGACAAGGAAGCCTTGAGGGAGAAGTTAGAGAAGCTGGGAGCGAAGCTGATTGCGAAAGAGCGGAAGATGAAGCGAGTGGTGTTTGACCAGGGTGAGCATGCGTTTGCGAGGGTGAGAGACGAAGGTGACAAAATTGTAGCGACGTATAAGAGGTTTGACGACCATTCAATTACGGGGGCGAAGGAAGTGAATGTGGTGGTGGACGATTATGAGCGGATGATAACTTTTCTTAAAGAGTGTGGGCTGAGGGCGAAGAAGTATGAGGAGTCGCTAAGGGAGAGTTGGAAGCTAGATGGGGTGGAGGTGGATATTGATACTTGGCCGTGGTTGCCGACTTATGTAGAGGTGGAGGGGCCGACGGTGGAGGAGACGGTGGTGGTGAGTGAGAAGTTGGGGTTTGAGATGAAAGAGGCGATTTATGGGGCGGTAGACGATATTTATGAGAAGTATTATGAAGGGGTAACGGCGAAAGAGGTGCGGTATTGGCCGAAGATTGTGTTTGAGGAGAAGCCGGAGGGGCTAAAGGGGAAGAGAATGAGGGAGGGGAGATGAAGCTGTATTTGGTGAGACATGGGGAGACGGAGTGGAATGCATTAGGCAAGAAGCAGGGGCGGACGGATATACCGCTGAATGAGGTGGGTGAGCGGCAGGCTGAGGAGCTAGCTGAGAGACTGAAAGATGTGCAGTTTGATGCCTGTGTGGCGTCGCCGCTGAGGCGAGCGTATCGGACGGCGGAAATTGTGACGAGAGGGAAGTGTAAGATAAACGTTGACGAGAGGTTGATTGAACGGGGTTTTGGCGAGTTTGAAGGGACGCTGAATAAAGATTGGGCGGAGATGACCGGCGGGGCGGATGTGTGGGATAGGAAATTGAATTATGGTGAGAGGGGGATGGAGACAGTACAAGAGATTTTGGCGAGAGCGAGGAGTTTTTTGGACGATGTGAAGAAAAATTATGCGGAAGATGCAAAACTTTTGATCGTGGCGCATGGAAGTTTACTTAAGGCGTTACATTTTGTGATTGTGGGGTATGATGACAGGACGGATTTTCACGCGTTTCATTTTGGAAATGCAGAGATGAAGGAGTATGAAGTATGAGAGCGGGGAAAAAGTGGTGTTGATTTTTGGAAAAGTGTGATATAATGGGGAAATCCGAACGATACGCACGAAGGAATGTAGCGGTATTGTGAGGAAGTTCTCGTTTACCATTTTGACATTAGGGGGTATGTCCATGTTTTGTCGCTAGTTCGACCGTTGGGTTGCGGGGCGAGTAGTCTGTTGAAAGACGTTGACTTCTGCCTTAGTAACCACCTTTGTAGAAAGGAGGGGTATCACATGATGGGATGCCGCGGTTCTCCTGTGGGAGAAATGCCGTACAGCATGATGATGCTGGACAAGGATGCCAAGGACATGAGGAATACGGAAATGGCCTTTGGCCCGCAGAGCGGACTGAATGGCAATAGCCAGATGTGGTAAGTCCAGAAGACTAGGGGCAGACACTAATGGCTGAGAACTCGGCTTCAGGAAGAAGCCACTGGTACCTTATGGCCGCGTTGAAGATTCAACGCGGTTTTTCTTTGGTTTGGCTATGGAAAATTAAGTGGAGATAGAGTATAATTTTTAGGTATATTAGTGAAGTATGGGTTGTTAGCTCAGTTGGCTAGAGCGCTTCCTTTACACGGAAGAAGTCGGGGGTTCGAATCCCTCACAACCCACCAATTATAAAACCTAAAAAGGATAAAGCTATGGAAAAGCAAAACGAAGTAGAAAAAATGCGTCATACGCTTAGCCATGTTTTGGCGGCGGCGGTGAAGGAGCTTTATCCGACAACAAAGTTTGGAATTGGACCGGCGATTGATGAAGGGTTTTACTATGATATGGATTTTGGAATGGAGAAGATTACGGAGGCGGATTTAGCGAAGATAGAGAAGAAGATGCGGGGGATTATTAAGCGTGGATTTACGATGGTGCGAAGTGAGAAGTCGCGGAATGATGCGATGGACTGGGCGATTGAGAGGAAGCAAGAATTGAAGAAAGAGTTGATTGAGGAACTACCAGAGAGTGAGGCAATTAGTTTTTATGCGATGGTGGACCCGCAGGAGAAAGTGGTGTTTGAAGACCTTTGCAAGGGGCCACATGTTGAGAAAGCGAAAGAGATTGGGGCGTTTAGATTAACGAAAGTGGCGGGGGCGTATTGGCGAGGGGACGAGAAGCGGCAGATGCTTACGCGGGTGTATGGTGTGGCGTTTGCGACGCAAGAAGAGCTGGACGAGTATTTGAAACGCCAGGAAGAGGCGAAGGCGCGCGACCATAGGAAATTGGGGAAAGAGTTGGATTTGTATACGTTTTCTGATTTAGTCGGCGCGGGGCTACCGATGTTTACGCCGAGGGGGACGCTCGTGCGGGATTTACTCGCGGAGTATTCGCTTTCTTTACGCAAGCGCGCGGGGTTTGAGCGGGTGTGGACGCCGCATATTACGAAGGTTGACCTCTATAAAACTTCGGGACATTATGCGAAGTTTGGCGAGGAGCTGTTTATGGTGCATTCGCAGGTGAACGGGGAAGAGTTTGCGCTTAAGCCGATGAACTGTCCGCATCATACGCAGATTTTTGCCAGCCGGCCGCGGACTTATCGTGATATGCCGGTGCGGTATATGGAGCCGACGACGGATTATCGCGACGAGAAGACGGGGGAACTGGGCGGGCTGTCGCGCGTGCGAAGTTTGACGCAAGATGATAGCCATGTGTTCTGCCGTACTTCTCAGATTAAGGAAGAGATTGCGAACCTGGTGTCAATTGTGAAAGAGTTTTATACGAAGATGGGGATGGAGAAGTTGCGCGCAAGGTTGTCGTATCGGTCGGATGAAGATAAGTATCTGGGCGATAAGAAACTTTGGGAGATGGCGCAGAAGGAGATTCGTCAGGCGGCGATTGATAATAAACTCGATTTCTTTGAGATGGAAGGTGAAGCGGCGTTTTATGGGCCGAAGATTGACTTTATGGCGGAGGATGCGATTGGGCGCGAGCATCAAGTCGCGACTGTGCAGCTCGACTTTGTGCAGCCGGAGAGATTTGGCCTGGAGTTTGTGAACGAGAAGGGTGAGAAGGAACGGCCGGTGATGATTCATCACGCGACGCTGGGTTCGATTGAACGGTTTATGAGCGTGTTTATTGAGCATACGGCGGGATGGTTCCCGCTGTGGGTGGCGCCGGAGCAGGTG
>CAYODV010000023.1:0-11559 GCA_964402915.1 uncultured Candidatus Saccharibacteria bacterium | reverse complement strand
TGCCGGCGAGGTAAAGTTGGTTGCCGATGGTGCCGAGGCCGAGGTTGCCGGTGAGTTCCACAAGGGAGTCGACGGCGCTCTTAATCATGGTTTCGGCGGTAGCCTGGGAGGAGACGCGAACTTCAAGAACGTGGGTGGTGCGGTCATTTTTGGGGGCTTCAAGGCGGGGAACTTCGTAGGCTGGGCCTTCGTTGCCGTAATTTTCTGCTTCGGAGTCTTCGACAAGGGAGTTGACGTAGTAGCGGTAGCCGGCGTCGGTTGGGATGCGGCCGGCGGAGGTGTGGGGCTGGGCGATTAAGCCGAGGCTTTCGAGCTTGGCCATTTCGGCGCGGATGGTGGCGGAGGAGACGTCAAAAAGCTTGGCCAGGGTGACGCTGCCGACAGGTTGAGCGACTTCGGCGTATTGTTCGATGATGGCGAAGAGAATTTCTCTTTGGCGGTCGGTTAAATTCATGTCTATTATTATAGTTGATTAGCAGTCAAAAGTAAAGAGTGCCAGAAAAAAGTGCACTTTAAGCGCGAACGCCGCATGCACTTCGAAAAAAGTTGAACTTTTTCTTAAAGTTTTAGGAGCTATTAACCCCTACGGAGCACCGAGCCCGGTTCTAGGGAACCTGTCGGGTCCTGGGAATACTTTTTCAATTCCGAACAGCGGATTGCTGTTATCTTTATTTTATCATAGTTACTGCTTAATTGCAACTACAGCGCCGGTTTTAGTGACAACGAGAATTCGTTTTTTATTTGCGCCGTTTTTTAGCTCTCTTTTAATGCGACCGATGGCAGATTTAGCGTGCATTTTGGTTTTTCCGAGGTAAATGATTAGATTTTCTGACTGACCGTTGCTTCGTTCAAATGCGTGGTGAATTGTGTTGGCCGAGTTACCCCGAATGGTTTTAAGTTCCCATCTTTGATTGAGGCGTTTGACAAGAAAATCTGGGCTTTTTGAGTTGGCGTTGTCGGACGAGATACATTCGATTTTGCTGCGGAAGTATGTTGCGACGATGAATGCGCAGGAGAGTTCGTCTCTGTCTGGCATGTTTTTCGCGTAAGCTGGGATTATGACGCCATAGTTTTCTCGTTTTTGCATGTTGTTAATATAACATATATCAGTTTTTAAGAGAAGCTTCCCTCTCGCCTGAGTCTTCGGGTTTATGAATAGGAGGACTTAAAAGAAAGTTCGAACTTTGCGAGTTTATACAACCAATATAATCACATCGTTTAATTAGTCCTGTGAAGACCCAGGCGAGAAGGAAGCTTATCGTGCGGTCGGCTATAACGGCGAAAGTCCTTAGTCGGGGCCCGCCTCCTTCGCGCCCGTCGTCACGGGGCTACGGGGCCTTCATCCTCGGTCGTAACCTCCGGACACCCCGACGGTAAGGACTTTTCGCCTCGCCGACCTAAATTGTTAAATTGCTAATCGCGGGCGACGCAGCGGACGGAGAAACCGAAGTCTTTAGGAAAATGAGAATTCTTAATGCTGAAGTCTCCGCCATGGCCAATAGACAGGAAGTATGCTTCATTTTTGTCATGATTCGCACCCGACCACCAGCGGCCAAGTCTTCCACGGTTTATTAATTCTCCGTCAAATCTAGCGTAATAACCCAAGTTCGGTAGCGAAAGTGGCAACGTTTTTGCGATTGTACCTGCGATGCGACTTGCTTGGTTGTATCCGCTCGGAGTGGAAATTCCGTAGGCAACATTAATGAGATTAATCCAACCGCCGTCGCTACTGTCTTCATTAGGTAATTGCCACCCTTTTGGACAAATATCATCACTAGCTTTGACGTAGCCAGTAGCGAGTCGGTCTGTTTCGGCGGTTGCAGCGTAGTAATTATAATAGTCTCCAATATACATGCTCCCTCGCATGGTGAAGGCGGAATCGGTGGCGTCAGAAACGGTTTCTGGCTGCCAAGTGATGTCTAGACCTCCCGTTGTCGTTGAGTAGATTGAGGCGGAGCCAGTGTTCGTAAACTTTATTGAGGTTTGCGAGAGCAGATTTATGCTTCCAAAATCTTCCGCCTTGTTACCTGGCATATCACATCCGGCGTTAAAGTCCGCTTGAGCGCTCGTAGTGGCGACGCAACGTTCGTAATCTTTTGTTGTTGACGTTCCCGGCAAATACGTCAGACCGCCGTCGTACGAACGTGCAAATGCGATGTTACTATTACTCGCAATCACTAAACCGTTGTTGTTTGTTGAACCTATATTGTCAATAGTGGTTCCTTCTTGATATCTTGAGCCCCAATATAGATTCGGACCATATTCTAGGTAGTTCTGGAATTGGTAATCGTTGATGGATGGGGCTCCAGTTACGTCATAGCCGGGACCCGGCTCAAGCACATCTGTGAGGCCAAGATGATTGGCGTAGCCGTGCGCTTGCCGGAGATTCGCACTCGGATCCCAATAAGATTTAGTGTTGAGATTTGTATTATCGGACGTTAAGCTTTGTGTGCCAGCAAAATTCTTGAGGTTTAGTGCGAGGTTCTGAACCATCCAACAGTTGCCGTCAGCGAGTCTGCGGACGAGATAGCTTTTATAGCTCGTACCGTTGATGTTTTTCCCTCCGGAGGGAACAATTTCTCGGACGTCGGCAAGCAAGAAGGTGCCAAGGCCAATTTGAGCAGAGTTCGAAGCGGTGTCAGCAAGTGGGGTAGCCGTAGTGAGTCCGGAGCTGGCATCTTTGGCTTCGCCGTTGTGATCGAAGATGCGAGAATCCGCTCCTGTTGTGCTCCCCCACATATTGGTATTAGAGCAGATAGTCCCGGTCATTTCTTGCATAGTCTGGATGTAGGGTTCGGCATTATTTGGGTCGCCATCGGTCGTGTGGGTGGTTTGGAGGCCGATGCCGGTGGAGTAAGTG
Organism: uncultured Candidatus Saccharibacteria bacterium; assembly: GCA_964402915.1. Taxonomy (GTDB): domain Bacteria; phylum Patescibacteriota; class Saccharimonadia; order Saccharimonadales; family Saccharimonadaceae; genus Nanosyncoccus. Next base: position 8,699 of record CAYODV010000023.1, on the reverse strand, counting down.
ATGGAGGCGATGTCGGAGGTGGTGCCGGTGTTTTCGTCAGTGGCGCGGTAGTGGCTGAGGTAACTGATAGTGTTTTGCTGGTCGGGAGTGTTAATGATGACCCAGAAGTCGTATTCTCCAGCTTGGGCGATTTCGTATAAATTGCTAGTAGCGCCAGTAGTACCAATGGGTGGGAGTTTGCAAGTGATGGTGGCGCTGATGTTGTTTGAAGATGCGCCAGTAGTGTCGATACTGTTAGTGGCGCACTTGGGATAGTCTGTGGCGGTTAAGCTAGACACGTCATAGTTATTAGTAGCGATGATGCTGTGAGGTACTAAATAAATGTTTATGTCGTTAGTGGTAAGGGCGGCATTAGTAGCAGCAAGGTCAACTTCCAGAGTTTCTAGTTCGTTAAGCATACTAAGGGCCGTGTCTTTATCGCGCATAATGTTTCCACTAATACTGTCGATGCTGGTGGTAGAAGCAATAGCAGTATAAAGAACTTGATTCTCATAAGTGCCAGCTAGAACATCGCTATCGACCATGATGGAATAATAAATATAGAAGCTATCTCCCGAATAAAATCCAGAAACAGAATTTGTGGAGTTTCTTTGGATTTGGACAGCACTGCCTAAGCCGGGGACGCCATACCACTTACCGGTGTTATAGACGCTAGAGCCAGTGCCGGTTTTGGTGAGATTGTTGGCGGTAGTATCAACACCTGGGTTATTGGCAAGAAAAGCGTCATAGGCCGAGAGAGTAGTGGAGGTTTCTGTGGTTGGTACGGCATAGCCCCAGGAGGATTGGGCAAAGCCGGAGGCGATTGAGTTAGAGGTGGCTGGAATAGAGCGACCAGAATCTTCGGACACAGTGAGTGAGTTATCAGTATCGGCCGTGGAGAGATAGACGGCATAATATTGGCCTTCGGTCGTAACGTCGATTTGTTTTTTGATGACTTTTTGCGTGCCATAGGCGCCACTGGCAGTATTGCGCCCGGACGGAATGACGTCATAGAAGTCAATGTCGCCATGAGGATCTAATGTCAGAGAGATAGCCTGCCAAGTGACTGAGGCGGAGACATCTTCAAGGGCGGAAGCCTCAAGAATTAAGGTGGGAATGAGGACGAAAGCTAATGAGAAGACTGCCAGAGCTCCGATAGAAGCTTCTAGTAGCTGGCGGTATGTGTTTCTGGGTTTGATTAGTTTTTGCATAGTCCTCCTTGTGGTTATTGACCTCATGGAGTCTATAAAACAAAACTGGCACCACGAGGTGCTCAAACTATTCTAACATCTAACCGCTTGCGCAGTCGATCATCGACTAGCTTTCCTCATGATGCCAGTATTATGATCGACGATCGCGCAAAAGCGAATTAGATTAAATCCATATACAATGTGCGGTTATCTGGTTATCCAGAAACAGATGTTTAGTTTGAGCAATTTAATTGTAGCATGCCGAAAATGCCGTGGCAAGCCTTGATTTTTTTGCGAAATGTTGCGCTATAGTTTATTATCAGTTTTGTGGTTTTATGGTATGATAAGAGTATGGAAAGTGATTTAGGGCAAAAGATTTCATATATTAAACAGTGGCTGGGGACGGGGTCGGTGAATGTGTTTGGGCTGCCGATGTCGGGCAAAGACACCGTGGGGGTGAGGCTGGCCGAGACAATCGGCGGGAAGTTTTTGTCGTCCGGGCTGATTATTCGGGCGAACGAAGAGTTGACGCGGCAGCATTTTACCGAGAAAGGTGATTTGGCGCCGACGGATGTGTTTATGGACTGGGTGCTACCCTATTTTGATAAGCCAGAGCTGGCGGATTTTCCGCTAGTTTTGTCGTCGATTGGGCGGTGGAGCGGAGAGGAGGACGCGGTGATGGAGCGGGCAGAGAAGGCGGGGCATCCGATTAAGGCCGCGGTGATTTTGAATGTGTCGGAGGCAGATGTGATGGCGCGGTGGCAAGCCGTGGCGACGTTGAAAGACCGCGGGACGAGGTATGATGATTCGGATCCGGCGATTTTCCAAAACCGCATTAATGAGTTTAGGACAAAAACAGCGCCGGTGTTGTTACATTATCGGGCATTGGGGCTTCTGGTTGAAGTTGAGGCGGATGCAGAAAGAGACCAAGTGTTTGCGAACTTGGTTAATCAACTTTACGAGTTTGCGACGAAGAATTAGTTGCGTTTGAGCATGACAGTGAACGCGTCGGAGGGGATGTCAATTTTGCCGAAGCGTTTCATGCGAGCTTTGCCGCGTTTTTGTTTTTCTAGGAGTTTAGCTTTGCGGTCGCGGTCGCCGGTGTGGATTTTGACGGTGACGTCTTTACGGTAAGCGCCGATGGTTTCGCGGGCGATGATGCGGGCGCCGATGGCGGCTTGGAGGGCGACTTCGAAGTTTTGGCGGGGGATGATGTCTTTGAGTTTTTTGGTGACGTCGCGGCCGATGGCGTCGGCTTCGGAGCGGTGGCACATGACGGAGAGGGCGTCGTTTTTGTGGCCGGCGATGAGGAAGTCCACGCGCACGAGGTCTTCGGCGCGGTAGTCGGCGAGTTCGTAGTTGAAGCTGGCGTAGCCACTGGTGATGGATTTGAGCTGGTCGTAGAAGTCGGTGAGGAGATTTGCCATTGGGGCTTCAAAGTCAATGACGGCGCGGTCTTCGATGTAGCTCAGATTTTTTTGGAGGCCGCGTTTTTCTACGATGAGGTTGAGGACGGAGCCGATCATTTCCCGCGGTAAGATGATTTCTCCCTTGACCCACGGTTCGCGGATTTCTTTGACTTCGCTGACGTCGGGGAGGTCGGCGGCGGATTTGATATTGATTTCGCTGCCGTCGTTCATGACGACCTGGTAGTTGGTCGAGGGGTTGGTGACGACGAGGTCAAGGTTATATTCCCTTTCTAGGCGTTCACGGATGATGTCCATGTGGAGCAGGCCAAGGAAACCGATGCGGAGGCCGAAGCCGAGAATGGGGGAGTTTTCTGGTTCAAATTGGAGAGCGGAGTCGGAGAGGGCGAGTTTTTCTAGGGCTTCTTTTAATGTTTTATAATCTTCGTTTGACACGGGGAAGAAGCCGGCGTAAACGAAGGGGAGGACGTTTTTGTAGCCGGGGAGAGGGGCTGACGCGGGCTGTTTTTGGAGGGTGACGGTGTCGCCGACTTTGGCTTCGCGCGTGGTTTTTAAGTTCGTGACGATGTAGCCGATTTCTCCTTCTTCGAGAGTTGGTTTGGGGCGCATTTCTGGGTTAAGCGTGCCGATTTCTAGGGCGAGGCCATTTGTTTCTGCGGCCATCATGCGGATGGCGGCGTTTTTGTCGAGGCGGCCTTCGAAAATGCGGACGTAAAGGACGACGCCGCGGTAGTCGTCAAAGTAAGAGTCGAAAATAAGAGCGCGCAGCGGACAAGCACCGGCACCGTTCTCTTTCGCTTGGGAAAATCCAGTCAGGTTTTTCTCAACGACGGAAAGGCTGGCTCGCGATGCGCTTCGGGTAGCACCGGCCATCGATCGCTCGCCTTTTAGGTCGTTTCGAAAAACCTGTGGATTTTCTTTAATAAGCGAACGAGAAGGTGCTGGTGCTTGTTCCACGATCGCGTCTAGGACTTTTTCGACGTTCAGACCGGTTTTGGCGGAGACGCCGATGATGTCGGATTCGGGACAGCCGAGGAGGTTGATGATTTCTTTTTTGACTTTTTCGACGTCGGCGGCGGGGAGGTCGATTTTGTTGATGACGGGGATGATGTAGAGGTCTTGTTCAAGGGCGAGATAAACGTTGGCGAGAGTTTGGGCTTGGATGCCCTGCGTGGCGTCAACGACGAGGATGGCGGTTTCGACCGCCTGGAGAGAGCGCGAGACCTCGTAAGAGAAGTCAACGTGGCCGGGGGTGTCGATGAGGTTGAGCTCAAAGCCCTTGTAGTGCATTTGGACGGGAGTGAGTTTGATGGTGATGCCCTTTTCCCGTTCGAGTTCCATGGAGTCAAGAAGCTGGGCTTTCATTTCCCTTTTTTCTACGGTGCCGGTAAGTTCCATCATGCGGTCGGCCAGGGTGGATTTGCCGTGGTCGATGTGGGCGATGATGCAGAAATTGCGGATTTTATCAGAGTTCATAATAAAAATTAAAAATGTCAAGATTTGGTAGGGCAGGTTGGAATCGAACCAGCATTGTATCCTTAGAGGGGATATGTCCTATCCGTTGAACGACTGCCCCTGATTTGACATATATATTATATACTATTTTTCCGACTTTGAGAAGTAATACTCGACGGAGCCGCGGGTGGTTGAAGGGGTGAGGAGGTTTTCGGCTTCTAGCAGTTTTTTGGTTTGGCGGGCGACACCGGGGCCGCCGTCAATGAGCTCAGCTTTCTTAAAGAACTTTTGGATTTCTGGTTTTATGAGCGGGTAGTGAGTACAGCCCAAGATGACGATGTCGATGAGTTCGGGGTGAGGGAGGTTTTGGAAGTTCTTGGCCAGGTTTTGGTGGATTTTTTCTAGGTCGCGAGATTCGATGGCTTCGGCGAGGCCGAGGCAGGGGAGGTTGGTGAGGGTTTGGTCGGGCCTGAGGTTCTGGTCGGCGAGTTCTTTGGTGCGCGGGGAGTGGGCGGTGCCTTCAGTGGAGAGGAGGAGGAGATTCTTCTTACCGGAGTCGCAGGCGAGTTTGATGGCGGGTTCGGTGCCGACGAATTTGATGAACGGGAAGGTTTCCCGAAGGAAGCTGATGGTTTGAGTGGTGGCGGTGTTACAGGCGACGATGATGAGTTTGACGTGTTTTTCAAGGAGGAAGTTAGTGGCGTCTTTGACGATGGTTTTTAGTTCGTCGGGGGTTTTGGTGCCGAAAGGGCAGTTTTTGGAGTCGCCAAAATAAACGAAGTTTTCGTTTGGGAGGAGGGCTTGGACGGACTTTAAGATGGTGGTGCCGCCAATGCCAGAATCGAAGACGCCGATGGGGGCGCGAGGGTCGAGTGCGTAGGTGTTATTCACCCGCCGGTTTCTCCAGTTTGTAGTAAATTGAAGGGGCGAAGCGGATGGGGGCGAGAGTGGGCTGGGCAATTTTTTCAAGGCCGCCGAGGACTTTGGTGCCGAAGATTTTCTTGAGCCGCGGAGAGCGGAAATTGGAGACGGAGAGGACTTTGAGGATTTTGAAGCCCTTGGCTTTGAAGATGTTTTCAAGATATTTGGGGTGGTAGTTGTACATTTTAAGGTCGGGGAGCCAAGATTGGGTTTTAGCGAAGGGGTTGATTTTGGATTTTTTGAACCAGTAGCGGAACATTTTGGGGAGGGTCTTTTTGTTGGCGATTTCGATGACGGCGATGCCGCCGGGTTTGAGAATGCGGTAAAGTTCTTCGGTGACTTTGTCCATGTCTTTGAAGTGGTGGGTGGCGCGAATCATCATGAGCCCGTCGAAAGAGGCGTCCTTGAACGGGAGGTCGTAGATGTCGCCCTGTTTGGTGATGATTTTGTCGCCGTATTTTTTCTTGGCGTCAGCGAGTTCGGTCTTGGAGTAGTCGAAAATTGTACAGTGAGTGGCGCGGGAGAGGTATTCGTCGGCGAGGCGGCCGTAGCCACCGGCGATGTCAACGAAGTCGTCCATGGCTTCGGGGAGGAGCTTGCGGACGGCCATGCGGTCGGCGAGGTCTTCGTAGTCACGCTTGCCATCTTCCCAGAAGATTTTTTTGTAATCATAGCCGTTGTAGTCGGCGAGAAGTTCGTGATCGGGGTTGGTTGTGTTTTTTGCCATGTCCATATTATAGCATATTGGAGTCTTTTATTCGGCCTTGTTTTTCCAAGATGAGGGCTTCATATTCGCGGGCGACTTTTTTGAGGATTTTTGGCCAGGGGGTGGGGATGGTTTCTAGGGCGTTTTGGCCGATGGTTTTGAGAGTTTTGAGGCCGGATTCGATGCGGGTGGCGATGGCTTCGGGGGAGTCGTCGGCGGCGATGAGGGCGTTTTGGCCGTCTTTGAGGCGTTCGGCGGCGGTGGAGCCGCGGACGAGGAGGGCGGGAGTGCCAGCGGCGGCGGCTTCGCGGAGAACCATGGGGGCGTTGTCGTAGAGGCTGGGGAAGACGAGGAGATCAGCGAGGGAGTAGAGGGCGGCAAGCTCGTTAAAATCATCGATGAAGCCGAGGAACTGGACTTCGTCTGTTAGGCCGAGTTTTTTGACTTGGCGCTGGAATTTGTCAAAGTCGGGGCCGTCGCCGGCGGTGACGAGGCGGAAGTTGAGGCCGCGAGCTTTGAGGAGGGCGCAGGCGTCAAGGACGCTTCCGAGGTTTTTCTTGGAGCTGTGTTGGCCGACAAAGAGGAAAAGCGGGAGGGCTTTATCATAGTGGATTTTTTGGCGGACGGAGGCGAGGGACTTTTTGGAGACGACGGTGGGGTCGGTGCCGTTTTCTATGACGGTGATTTTGCCGCCGAAGCCGTAGTCGCGGAGAACCTGGGCGGTGCCGGCGTTGACTGTCCAGACAGCGTCGCATTTGTTGAAGAAATCAATGATGTTGTTAACGAAAGCCTTGGAGAGGGTTTTAGAGTGAGTGATTTTGAGGGCATCGTCGTAGAACTTGCTGTGGAAGGTGGCGACGAGGGGGACGTTGAGTTTTTTGGCGACTTTTAGGGCTTCGAGGCCGGAGGAGAAGGGGCTGTGGGCGTGGACGATGTCGAAGGGGATTGAGTTTAGACGTTTGCGGTATTTGAGGCTGACCCAAGGGATGCCGAGGCGGTGAAGTTCGGTAGGGATTTTGAGGCTCATGGAGAGGACAGCGTTGAGGTTTTCATCATCTTTGGCGTGGGGGCTGTTGGGGCCGACGTAATAGACGGCGTGGCCGAGTTTTTTGAGGCCTTGGCAGTAGGCCAGGGCGACGCGACCGACGCCGTCGAGGCTGGGTGGGTAGGTATCACAAAATTGCCCAATAATCATGACGGGGGTTATTTATGTTTTTCTTTGTGGATTAAGTGTGCGATGAGGTCGATTTCGTCCGTCGGGGTGTCGACGAAGGGGAAAGTGTAGGTGGTTTCGTCGCCGACGGTGGACATGCGGATGGTGCCATAGTGGAAGAGGTGGTCGAGGAGAGACGATTGTTTGAAGGAGACGTCTTCGATGCGGGAGAGTTCGATGATGTTGACGGATCTGGAGAAGAGGGCCTGAACGGAGTAGTGGAAGATGCGTTTGTTGGTGACGAAGAGTTTGTTTCCGAGGTAGATTCGGCTGGCGACGAGGCCGCCGAGGAGCAAGATGACGTAAAGTGAGCCGAGGATAATCCAGAAGTAGGGCATGGCGGAAGATTGGATGGCGGCGCGAGAAGTGATGAAGCCGAGGAGAGCGGCGAGGGCGAGACCGATGAGAAGCACGGCGAGGAGAACGCCGACCCAGATGAGGATGAGGCCTATTTTAGAGCGGTAGATGGCGAGTTCGACGTATTCGTGTTCTTCGAGTGAGAGGAAAGGAAAATCCTGTTTTGAGCGGGCGTGGCGGATGCGGGCGAGAGAGGGTTTCATGAATATATCGTAACATGATTTGACTAAAATGTAAAAATCATGTATATTTTTTAGATAGTGGTACCGTAGCTCAGATGGTTAGAGCGTGGGACTCATAAGCCCAAGGTCACTGGTTCGATCCCAGTCGGTACTACCATTTTTTATTGTTTGGATTTCTTATTAGCGGATGAGCGAGACAAATTGATCGTAGTATGCTTGCATTTTATCAGGATCGGTATGGTAAACGTTGCCGTTAAAATAGTCGCAAAACTCTTCCCTTGCGCGGCAGACTTCCTTGAGCTTCCCCAGCTCTCGCTTCTCCTGCAACGCCGCAATCGTAAAATCAAACAGCTCCAGGGCGCGGTCGAAGCAGCCACGAAAACGAGTCGGCTTGTCTTTATTCTTGAGCGAGCGTGAAACTTCGCTACCAATGTTGCCCATTTGATAAGCTAAAGACTTTTCGCACCACGATTTTTGGGCTTCTTTATGCTGGATTATTTGATCCATTTAGTGACCACTTCTTTGATTTTCTGCTGGGTTTCTGGGTTTTCTACGCCGCGGCTACGATTGCCTTGGCGAGGACGAATGTTTATCATGGAATCAAACTCAATAAAATCATCACCTTCTTCTTCAAGCCAGAGGTTAATGCCCCAAAGCGCGTCTTGGTTTGAACCGTTTGCGAGCAGCATTTGTTCAATGTCGGCATGCATTTCGGCATCCACGCCAATGATCTCTTTCTCGACGTCAACGACGGCCTTAACCATTTCGTCATTGAGAAGGTTCTTGGCGTTCTTTAGTTCTTCCCTCTTAATCTCTTTTTCTAGTATTTTCATGATTCCATTATAGCACAGCCCTGATTGTTTCTAATGTGGCATAATTATCAATGACGATAATATACGCTTTGTAGAAGGCTTGGCTAGTCTTTGGCGTTTTTCTTTTTGACGGTTAAGATGCGGAAGATGATGAGGAAGAAGGCGAGGAGGATGAGGAAGAGGAGCCAGAGCGGGCAGACGATGACGATTTTGTCGACTTTAGACTCGACACCCTCGTATTCGACGTTATAGACGACGTGGAAGATGCCGAGGCTGGGGGTTTCGCTCCAGGTGACGCTGGCGTAGTTGGTGTTGCCGGGCATAATCCAGAGGGTTTTGGGATCTTCTTCGTTGGTGAAGATTTCTTCGTTGGAGAAAAGCGGGTAGATTTGGAGCGTTTGAGTGGAGGCGGAGTGAACGTTGCCTTCGTTGGTGATGGAAGAATGGCCAGCAATGT
>CAYODV010000022.1:0-11798 GCA_964402915.1 uncultured Candidatus Saccharibacteria bacterium | reverse complement strand
GTCTATGATTCTGAAAGCGTAGAAAAATTGGCACACACGATTTGTAAAAGTCTCCGCTATCAAATCCCTCAAATCGTCGTCGCTACCAATAACGCCGGCAAGCTCAACGAACTTCGTAAAATCTTTACTGACTATGTGCTTCTCGGACTGAGAGACGTCGAAATTAGCCACGAGGTCATCGAAGACGGAGCGACTTTTCTGGATAATGCGCGCAAAAAAGCTCTGGAAATTTCAAGATACACACAATTCCCAGTCATCGCCGACGACTCCGGACTGTTCATTGACAGTCTAAATGGCTTCCCAGGCGTTTTAACCCACCGCTTTTTAGGCGATAAGGCAACCGACGAGGAACGGAACGCCGAATTAATTCGCCGCGCCCACGGCGGAACTGCCCGCTTTATCTGCGATTTGGTTTACTATGATTATGATAATCCCATCAAAACCGGTCACGGAGAGCTAATCGGCAAAATCGCCTCGTCGCCGCGCGGTAAAAACGGTTTCGGTTTCGACCCCATTTTCGAGCTGCCAGATGGCCGCACTCTCGCCGAACTTACGCCCGAAGAAAAAGCTTCAATCGACGCTCGGCATCTGGCTGCTGTAGATCTCGCCTTAAAGATGTAATCTTAACAGGCGCCAAATCAAGTCCTGCCTCGGCAGGACTTTTTGAAACAGACAATTCATGTTATAATATCTAACGACTGCTCGATTGGCGAGCAAATTTTGTACATTTCGGAAGGAGCGGTGATTATGCCAGGTTTGCTGTACCACTTAGCGTGCGGAAATCTCGTTTGGAAATCAAAATCCAATCTAGACTACAAAGCATTCATGCTAGGCAACCTTATACCTGATCTTGCGAAAGACAAAAACCTTTCGCACTATCGTTATGTCGGGCGCGGAGGATGGGGAACCCCCGACCTAAAAGAAGCCAAACAGGATTTATGGAAAAACGACCCAGCCAAATTAGGAGCCTACTGCCACTTGCTGTTAGACTACCATTTCTTTGCCAACTATCTCGGTTCAAAATACCGTCTGTCCGATGACGGCACTAAGGTACTTAGCAACAATGGCTCTCAGAACTGGCCAGTCAAAGTCTTTCTCTCCAATGACGGTCTCTATGGCTGTTACTCGCATTTTAATCCAAACCTTGTAGCTGATAGCTTCATACCCAAACAAATCTTCAACCTTAGCGAAAAGGCGCCATTAATTGGTCTTGAAAGATTTGACGAACGAAGCGGTCGCAACTGGCGGACGGAAATCGCAAAATACCTTTCCGACCCCGCCCTAAACGCCCCAGAACTCTTCACTTACACAGAACTAAAAACTATGATTGAAGAGGGCGCCAAATTATTCCTCCATGAACTCAACACCCAAAGCCTCGGACAATAAGCCCGAGGCTTTCCAATTTCAAAATCACCACCACGGCCAACCTCGCCTCATCTGGAACGTCATCCAACGAGCCATGTTTCGGGCGGTTTCTACTACCTTCGAAACTTCTCCACTCCCGCCTTTTTGTTCATCCCATCAAAATTCTTGTCAAACGCCCGCATCGCCCGCTCTCTTGCCTCTTGCATCTCTCGAAGTCTCTGTGCCTGCTCCTGCATTCGCGACACATCTGGCGACATCGGACTAACTTCTTCATTCCCTCCAAACTTCACTTCCCTCCCTAAATCACTCCACTCACTCCACTCACTCCCCGCCGCCTTCTCCTCGCGCTTCCTAAGAAAATTAAATCCTTTCATATCCCCATTATATCACAATAAAAATCGGCGGAAGCGCTTTCAAGGAAATGAGGTCTGAAAATTTATTTTCAAGACCTCATGACGCAGAAACCTCCTGCGAAGCAGGAGCGAGGATTCGCCCTCAAGGAGGAAGCGTCAGAAAACTTGTTTTCATGACGCGACGACGCAGAGGAGGAGGATCCTGTTGCTTTAGCGTAGCTAAAGCAAATGCTAAAAAAGAAGCCCTTCAGGGCTTCGTCTTTAGCATCCACTTAGGCTTGGCGGAAGTGGCAGGATTCGAACCTGTGAAAGACTTGCGCCTTTACACGCTTTCCAAGCGTGCTCCTTAAACCACTCGGACACACTTCCGCGCAAAGACTAGTATATCACACCTCTTTACTTTTTTGAACCCCCAACCCCACCGCCTTCGGCAAAATCACATTCGCCACCCCAAGATCATCCAATCCTTCTTCAATTCCTCAAACGCCCGCATATATACATCAGGGGCAAACGCCCCCTCCCCGCTCCGCACTCTTTCTGTAAAATGCGAAACATGCGGCGACATATACACCCCCACTCTCTTCCCCGCCGCCGTCAACATCGCCGCCGCACTCGCCACAATCGTCCCCTTCCCTTTCGACCCCGCGACGTGCAAACAAGGACACGCTCGCTCCGGATGCCCAAAATACTCCGTCATCACCCCCATTACTTTCAGCTTCTTTTCCCGCCAATTAACCTCTCGCTCACGACTTATGAACCCCTCCAACCACTCTTCTACCTCCGGCAAATCATAGTCTTTCATCAGTTTTCTCATTATATCACACCTTTCCTATCACCCCAATTGCACAATCGTTGTAAAAATTACAACAATTCCATAAAAAATCTTAAAAATCCCTCTTCAAAAACCACACGCAACCGTCTATAATAAAAACTAATGAACGAGGAACAAACCCCCACCAACCAAAACGAGGTCATCATCAAGCTTGAAGGCCTCACCAAGCGTTTCGGCTACGGCGACGCCACCTCTTACGCGCTCAAAAACTTCGACCTCACCGTCAAACGTGGCGAATTCATCATGATCATGGGCCCTTCCGGCTGCGGCAAAACCACCCTCCTTAACATCATCGGCCTCCTCGACTCCGCCTCCTCCGGCGTTTATCTCTTAAATGACGAGCCCGTCTCCCGCATCTCCGCCAAAAAACAAGCCCGCCTCCGCGCCAAAAAAATCGGCTTCATCTTCCAAAACTTCAACCTCATCCCCAACCTCCCCATCATCGAAAACGTCGCTCTTCCCCTTGTTTACTCCGGCTACCACAAAACCCGCCGCCTCATCAAGGCCGAAGAAGTCCTTGAGCGCTTCAACCTCAAAGAAAAAGAATATTACCTCCCCTTCCAACTCTCCGGTGGCCAACAACAACGCGCCGCCATCGCCCGCGCCATCGTCTCCCACCCAGAAATCATCCTCGCTGACGAACCCACCGGCAACCTCGACTCCCACTCCTCCCTCATCGTCATGGAAGAGCTCAAGCGCATTCACTCCGAGGGCAACACCATCATCATGGTCACCCACAACCCCGCCCTCATCTCTTACGCCACCCGCGTCATCAACATGCTCGACGGCTCCATCGACACCGACATCAAAACCGTCAAAGACAGCGACCTCCCAGTCCCCGTTGAAAGAAAAGCCCCTCGTCGCATCTTCAAGAGCCGCAAAAAATCTAACCCCAAAAAGAAAAAAGGTAAAAAATAATCATGGCCTTACTCTTACGCACTCACTACGACCTCGCTAAATCCTCCCTAAAGCGCAACCGCACGCGCTCCTTCCTCACCTGCCTCGGCATCTCCATCGGCGTCGCCTCCATCATCCTCATCCTCTCCCTCATGGGCAGCGTCAAAAACCTCGTCTCCAGTCAAGTCTCCAAAATCGGCTCCGACCTCATTGTCGTCCGCCCCACCTCCACCCGCTCCACCGTCGACTCCATCGTCACCGAACTCACCACCTCCACTCAATACCTAAAATCCAACCTCACTCTTAAAGACATCACCACCATCGAAAAACTCGACAACGTCTCCGCCGTCTCCCCTCTCGCCGTCTCCGTTAACTCCCTACGGGGCGAAACCGACAACTTCGTCCCCTCCGCCACCGTCGTCGGCACCAACCCCGACTTCATCAAAATCCAAAACTTAAGCCTCAAAAACGGCACCTTCCTCCGCGAAAACACCGAAACCCCCACCGCCGTCATCGGCACCAAACTCGCCGCCACCCTCTTCGGCACCGCCGAACCCGTCGGCAAAACCATCACCCTCCTTGGCCAACGCTTCATCATCATCGGCGTCCTCGCCGAAACCGCCGACCCTATCAACTTCAACAACATCGACCTCGACTCTTCCCTGTTTGTCTGCGCCTCCACCCTCAACAAAATCGACAACTCCCTTCAAATCCAACAAATCAACATCCGTGTCCAAGGCACCGACGCCCTCGAAGCGACCGCCGAAGAAATTCGCGATTCCCTCACCGCCAGCAAAGCCGGCGACACCAACTTCACCGTCCTCGCTGGCGATGAAATCACTCACCCCGCTGGCTCCCTCTTCTCCATCATCTCCGGCATCCTCGCCATCGTCGCTGGCATCTCCCTCATCGTCGGCGGTATCGGCATCATGAACATCATGCTCGTCTCTGTTGCCGAACGCACTCACGAAATCGGCGTCCGCAAGGCCATCGGCGCCTCCAGCTCCAACATCCTCCTCCAATTCCTCATCGAATCCCTCATCCTCTCCTGCCTCGGCGGCCTCCTCGGCCTCGTCCTTGGCTACGCTTTCGCCTTCGCCATCAGCCTCATCACCCCCTTCGCCCCCTTCATCTCCTGGCAAATCCTCGCCATCACCCTCGGCGTCTCTATCGTCACCGGCCTCATCTTCGGCCTCTACCCCGCCCTCAAAGCCGCCCACAAAAACCCCATCTACTCCTTGAAATTTTGGGCCTAGTGTGCTATAATATAAAGATATGATTATCTTGGGGATTGAATCATCTTGCGATGAAACCGCGGCAGCCATCTTAAAAGACGGCAAACTTTTATCAAACGTCGTCGTCTCCCAAATCGACATCTTCAAAGCCTACGGCGGCGTCATCCCCGAAGTCGCCGCCCGCAGCCACCTCGAAGCCATCCTCCCCGTCATCGACCAAGCCCTAGAGGACGCCAAAACCACCTGGAACGACATCGACTGCATCGCCGTCACCCACACCCCCGGCCTCCTCGGTAGCCTCCTCATCGGCACCCTCACCGCCCGCACCCTCGCTATCCTTCACAACAAACCCCTCTACGCAGTTCATCACTTAAAGAGCCATATATATAGCAACTGGTTAGTGGATGCTTCATGTTCAGGGTTTAGTACGAATCCGCATGAGCCGGCGATTCCGTGTGAGGGTTTCGCAAGTTCGAGCACTATGAGGCGCGATAGCCCTGTATATGTGCGAGAACATGCCCAAAACCCGAACACGGAATCCCGCGCGAAGAGGACCAGGACGAAACCCGAACGTGAAGCATCCTTACCGAAATTCCCTCTTCTCGCATTAGTTATCTCCGGCGGCCACACCCAAATCATCCGCATGACCACCCACAACAAATTCAACATCATCGGCACGACGCTGGACGACGCCGTCGGCGAATGCTTCGACAAAATCGCCAAAATCCTCGGCCTCCCCTACCCCGGCGGCCCCTCCATCGCGAGCGCCGCCAAAACCGGCAACCCAGAAAAATACCACTTCCCCCACCCAAAAACAGAAAACCCCCTCGACTTCTCCTTCTCCGGCCTCAAAACCGCCGTCCTCCGCACCGTCCAAAAAGAATGTGGCGTCGGCCTCAACCACCCATCTCACGACTTAAAAAACTTGCTCACCAGTGAACAAATCGCCGACTTCGCCGCCAGCTTCCAAAAAACCGCCATCGACATCCTCCTAGAAAAACTCAGGCTCGCCTACAAACAATACCCCGACACCAAATCCATCGTCTTCGCCGGCGGCGTCTCTGCCAATAAAGAATTAAGAATCAAGGCTAAAGACAAATTCTCAAATTCTTATTTTCCCGACCCCTCCTTCTCCGGCGACAACGCCGCCATGGTCGCCATGGCTGCCTACTGGGAAATCCGCGAAGGCGTTAAACCCACCGACCCCTACAAACTCACCCTTGCCCCCAGAAGCAATCTGTGCTAAAATAACTTCACCTTCTCCTTCGGAAGAAGGCACCCCCTGTGGCCTGGTGGCCACTATAACCCTTGTGGCCTGGCGGCCACCGTATCTTTTCGGAACCGAAATATAGCATGAAAGGCAGGTGAAAATCAGGACATGGCTCGCAGAATAAAACACGAATTTTATCTGCGCGCACTCGAAGCTCTGGCTCCATATCGGCCCCTAAGGCTGGCAAATGTTGATGGTCAAGCAGAGGCCCCTTGGGGGACGATCGCTGTCATCTTCGCATCCGGAGAATCGGAATACGTCGGTGGGCATCCATGTATCCCCAGCTCCCCAGTGCGTAGCAGCCATCTGATTCGCGACGCTCCCAGGTCACCAACTCCGGGGAACATCCTCTAGACCGGCACACCCTCAATCTAAATTCCTCCTTGTCGCATAAAACCAAATCGCCGGTCTCCGTCTATTATCGGTTCCCCAGCCGCGCCTATCTAATCTAGGCGCGGTTTTCCTACCCACTTAAAATTATGCTATAATCATCTCATGTATAACCACTTCCTCCAATCTAAAGCCTGGCAAGCCTACGAAGAGCTTGAAGGTCACCAAACTTTCACCGAAACCACCCCCGACTTCTCTTACCTCGCCGTCAAACACTCCACCAAACTCGGCTCCTACTTAAACGTCCCTTACGGCCCAAACTTAAGCACAACCTCGCCGGAAAAATCCCTCCAAAAGGCCCTAGAATCGCTCAGAAGCCTCGCTAAAGCCGAAAACTGCTTCTTCATCCGCCTCGAGCCCACAGCCCCCTTAAACGCCGAAATAATGGCCAAAAACGCTTGCGTCAAATCCACCGACATCGACCCCGCCCACACCTGGCTCCTCCAGCTTGACAACAAAACCGAAGAAGAAATCTTAAAAGGCATGGAATCTCGCAAAGTCCGCTACTGGAAAAACCGCGAAAAAAAGAACATCACTCTCCGCCAAACTAAGGACCCCGAAGAAATCGCCATCCTCACCAACTTCTTAAAAACCCTCGGCGAAAAAGACCACTTCAACCCCCAAACCACCTCCCACCTCAAAAACCAGCTAAAAACCGGCTTCGCCACCCTCTACATCGCCGAACTCGCCGAAGAAACCCAAAAAATCCCCATCGCCGCCGCCCTCATTTACGACTCCGAAGACACCCGCTTCTACATGCACGCCGCCACCGACTTTGAACATCGCAACCTCATGGCCGGCACCATCATCCTCATCCAAATGATTCTCGACGCCAAAAAACAGGGCAAAAAATACTACGACTTCTGGGGCATCACCACCAGCGAAGACCAAAACCACCCCTGGTACGGCTTCACTCAATACAAAAAATCCTTCGGCGGCTTCCAAAAAGACTACACCGGCACCTACGACCTCCCTCTCAATAAATCCAAGTACTCTCTCTATAAAAAACTCCGCAAAGTCAACCGCACCCTTCGCAAAATCAAATAAATCTGTTATAATTATAGCGCGTAAGACTTTTGAGGAGCTTGCCGTTAAACAAGTTAGCGCTCCCGTAGCGCCGAATCAAAAGCAGCTAAAAGAGCCTCTTCGGGGGCTCTTTTTTCGGCTAAAAACCTCTAAGTTTGTCAATAAGCTTAAGCTTACCTAGAGCAAGCTTAAGCGACCCCTCAAACCCCCCTCTCGGAAACTCATCAAGTGACTTAATCTTCTTCCCCACAATCTCCAAAAAATGCCGATTCTTAAGCGCATACGCCTGCGCCGCCGCCCCCGCCACTACATCCGCCGCCTGGAGCAGATAATTCGTCCGCGAATCCGCCTGATTCACACTCACCCTCTTCCCCGTCAAATTCGGAAAATCCACATACGCCGACAACTGAATATACTCCGTCAAACTATTCATCGACTTCACCGCCGTCGCCCGCTGGTCAAACACAATCTCAAAATCATCATCATACCGGCGAAACACCCGCTCCATCAAGAGTTTGGAAAAATAATTATAAATCAAATTTTTCTTCTTCCCTGCCATGAGGAGCGCCACTTTCGGCTTATAGGCCACAAAATAAAACACCTCTACCCCCTCCTCGCGCATCAACTTCGTCAAAATCCGCTGCCGCTGCTCAAACTTCATCCGAGAAAACTTCAACTCCTGCCGACAAAACAACATCTCCTCTCCGCTCGCCCCCAACCGCTGCTCCTTCCGAATCAACCGCCTCGTCCGCGCCTCGCTCTTCCCTGTCTTGAACACCACCGCCGCCAGCACAAAATACTCCCCCTCCGCCCCCATATTCCCAGACTCATCAACAAACACTCTTATCACCCCCTCATTATACCACAGATAACCCCTATCGCACCCCTATTTATCAAACTCGCCTAAATCAAACAGCGGCCTCTTATCGTCATCAATCACCTTCTGCGCCTTCACCAAAAGTCGCCTCAGCCCCTCCTCCGTCTCCGCACTCCCTACATGCACCGTCTTCACCACCTTCCCTCCCCTCTTATAGCACACCTGCACCCCAGTCTTCCCCGACCCTGTCTTAAACTTCCTAATATAAGCCATACCTTTATAATACCACAAAACTTTCCTGCTCCACAGGCGGCCGACCGTAGGGAGGCCGCTCCGGCGCGCGAAGCGCGCCCTTGGGGTACACGTACTTTTCTGGAACCGCTGGCGCGCCGAAGGCGCGCCTTGGGGTATATCCACTTTTCTCACTTCGGGTTTTGGTTCAAAATTCGGAAAAGTCCGAGTTCAAGGCAAAACCGAGCAACGGAGTAAGCCGTACTTAAAAGTACGGCGTCGAGTAGCGAAGGATTTAACGAAGAAATCGGACATTTTCCGGATTTTCCACAGCTAGAACAACGATGCAAACAGTTTGCTTTAGCAAACTGTTGACTTAGCAACCCGCTAATGATAATATAAAACTAACCAAAAGCACAACTGCGAAAAATCAAGCTTTTGGGTGAGTGTAGAAAACAACTTGAAACCGTCAAAAAATTTCAGAATGAAATGAATATTGAGTATTGTCAACAAAAACATCCTGAAAGCGTTTTTGTGTCAAAAAATTTCTTGAAACAAAACAGGGAAAAACCCCGTCACCACAGGCAACGGGGTTAGAATGTACAAGGGAATCAGATCATTAAATAATCTCTTTACCTCCGAGACCGACCGACACACACCACTTGAAGTGTATTCCGATAGGGAACCTTCTGGTCCCGCTCAGAGGAATCGAAAACGATTCCAGCAGCTCTCGCATCAGCCAACATCTTGGTCTGGCGCGCGGCCAAACGCACTGAGCGCTTGGTAGGATCTTTCCGACTGATTTTTCCGGACAAACTCTTCATGAATGTTTGTCCTCCCTTCTAAAAATATTCGCAACACCTCTAAAAGGAAAAGTTGCACATCCATTATACCACGCTTACGCCTATTTGTCAATCCATCACACGTCGTGCTATAATACTCTCATGAAACTCACCTCTTCTTACGAACCCGACAAATTCGAATCCGACATCTACGCCGCCTGGGAATCCTCAGGTGCTTTTAATCCTAGGGAGCTTCCGGAGTTCGGAGTTTTGTCCGA
This sequence comes from uncultured Candidatus Saccharibacteria bacterium, assembly GCA_964402915.1. Classification (GTDB taxonomy): domain Bacteria; phylum Patescibacteriota; class Saccharimonadia; order Saccharimonadales; family Saccharimonadaceae; genus Nanosyncoccus. Next base: position 2,322 of record CAYODV010000022.1, on the reverse strand, counting down.
ATCTGCAGACCCCAGCAGTCAAAATCATCAACATTCACGAACCGAGACACGGAACTGTAATTCCGGCGCAGGTTCGCCTGAATGTTGTGATTTTGACGACTGCGGGTCGAAGCCCAGGACAAAACCCGAACCCGAAAGCTCCCATACGTACAGCATTGTCATGCCTCCCCCCAACGCCAACGGCAACCTCCACATCGGCCACGGCCTCACCATCGCTCTTGAAGACTCTTTGACCCGCTACCACCGCCTAAAAGGGAACAAAACCTGGTACATCCCTGGCGCCGACCACGCCGGCTTCGAAACTTGGGTCGTTTACGAACGCGCCCTCGAAGCCACCGGCCACACCCGCTTCGAATACTCCCGCGACGAACTCTACGCTAAAGTCTGGGACTTCGTCCAAGAACAGAGAGGAAACATGGAACTCCAAGTCCGCGCTCTCGGCGCCAGCTGCGCTTGGAACGACCTCACCTTCACTCTCGACGAAAACGTCGTCTCCCGCGTCTACCAAACTTTCGAAAAAATGTGGGACGACGGCATGATTTACCGCGGCGAAAAACTCGTCAACTACTGCCCAAAACACCAAACCGCCTTCGCCGACATCGAAGTCGAACACGTCGACGAGCCCGGCCACTTATGGGATATAAAGTACGAGATTGTAGATAAATCATCAGAACCATCTTTCGAAGCGACTAAAGAAAATCCACAAGTCTTTCGAGACGACCTAAAAGGCGAGCACTCGGTGGCCGGTGCTACCCGAACCGCAGTGCGAGCCAGCCTTTCCGTCGTCGGCCCGTCGAAGACGGCGAGGAGCGAAGCGACGACGAAAGACATGACTGGATTTTCCCAAGCGAGAAAGAGTGGTTCTGATGATTCTATAAAATACATCGTCGTTTCCACCACCCGCCCGGAAACCCTCTTTGGTGACCAAGCCGTCGCCGTCAACCCTGACGACGCCCGCTATAAAGACCTAATCGGCAAGCACGTCAAACTCCCCCTGACCGACAGACAAATCCCCATCATCGCCGACGAACACGCCGACCCCACCTACGGCACCGGCGCCGTCAAAATCACCCCCGCCCACGACTTTGACGACTTCGAGGTCGGCCAGCGCCACAACCTAGAAAACCTCCGCGTCATCGGCGACGACGGCAAAATGCTCCACACCGCCGGCCAAAATTATGAAGGCCTCACCACCGAAGAATGCCGCCAAAAAGTCCTCAAAAACCTTGAAGACCAAGGCCTCCTCCTCGGCAGCCACGAAATCACCCACGCCGTCGCCCACTGCTACAAATGTGGCACCGTCATCGAACCCACCCTCAAAGACCAATGGTTCATCGACGTCGAACGCCTCGCAAAAACCGCCGTCGAACACCTCGAACAGGGAGAAATCACCTTCTACCCCTCAAACAAAAAACAGGTCTTAATCAACTACCTAAAGGGCCTCAAAGACTGGAACATCTCCCGCCAAATCCCCTGGGGCATCCCGATTCCCATGTTCAAAAAATCCGAAGCCATCTCTGGCACCGGCAAAGAAAATTATAACGACGCCCCCGACTGGATCTTCGACACTCGCGTCGACCTTAAAGAAATCGAACTCGGCGGCATCAAATACACCCGCGACGAAGACACCTTCGACACCTGGTTCTCTAGCTCCCACTGGCCCATCGTCACCACCGACTGGACCGAGCAACACGGCTCCCCGTTCTACCCCTTAAACGTCATGGAAACCGGCGCCGACATCCTCTTCGCCTGGGTCGCCCGCATGATCATGATGGGACTCTACGTCACCGGCGAAGTCCCGTTCAAAGAAGTTTATCTCCACGGCCTCGTCCTTGACGGCCACGGCAAAAAAATGAGCAAAAGCAAGGGCAACGTCATCAACCCTCTCGACCTCGTCACCAAATACGGCTCCGACGCCTTCCGCCTCGGAATCTTAAGAGGTCGCTCCGCCGGCCTGGCCCAAGCCTTCTCCGAAGACTCCGTCGTCGCCTCCCGCAACCTCTGCAACAAACTCTGGAACATCGCCCGATTAGTAGATTCATGGGTGGAAGAATCAGAAAGTTCTCTTGAGTTCAATAAAGAAAATTCACGGATTTCCGTCAACAGAAAAACCACGAATAGTTCTTTTCGAGACAATAAAGAGCCGAGGCCCGCAGTCGAAAATACCTTGACACGGTCCGAGTACCGGAAGGTACCGGGCGCAGGACCGACTGTTAAGGTATCTTTCGACGACGGCGACGAGGCTCCCGTCGAGAAAAGGGACTATCGTGGTTTTCCCGCAGATTCCCAAAAGATGCTATCCAAAACTTCCCTTACTTACGA
>CAYODV010000021.1:0-12521 GCA_964402915.1 uncultured Candidatus Saccharibacteria bacterium | reverse complement strand
TACCACTTCCCAGAAAAACTTATTCCCCTAATGATTATCAATGCCCTCGCCGACAAACCGCTTCCAGTTTATGGCGACGGTCAAAACGTTCGCGACTGGCTTTACGTCGAAGACCACTGTAAAGCCATCGACCTCATCATTCATAACGGCAAGCTCGGCGAAGTTTACAACGTCGGCGGCCACAACGAAATGGCCAACCTCGACATCGTTAAACTCATTCTGAAAAAACTCGACAAACCCGAAAGCCTCATTACTTTTGTCGAAGACCGCAAGGGTCACGACCGTCGCTACGCCATCGACCCCACCAAGATTCACAATGAACTCGGCTGGCTCCCTGACACTAAATTCGCCGATGGCATCGAAAAAACCATCGACTGGTATCTTTCCCACAAAGACTGGTGGCAAGAAATTATTTCTGGTGAATATCAAAACTACTACCAAAAAATGTACGGAGGTAAATAATGAAAGTATTTGTTACCGGCGTCTCCGGCCAACTCGGCCGCGACGTTATGCTCGAACTCAAAAAGCGCGGCATTGAAGCCGTCGGCGCTGACCGCTCCGGCGACGGTAAAGGCGAATTCGACGTCGTCGCGCTCGACATTACCGACCGCGCAGGCGTCGAAAAAACTCTCACCGAGTTGAAGCCCGACGCCATCGTTCACTGCGCCGCCTGGACTAACGTTGATGGCGCCGAAGACGAAAAAATGAAACCCGTCGTCAAAAAAGTCAACGTCGACGGCACTCGAAATCTCGCTGACATGGCTAAAAAACTCGACGCCAAAATGATTTACATCTCTACCGACTATGTTTTCAACGGCCAGGGAACTGAACCTTGGCAACCGGACGACAAGTCCTACGCTCCGCTCAACTTCTACGGCGAAACCAAACTCGGCGGGGAACAAGCCGTCGCCAACACCCTTGAAAAATACTTCATCGTCCGCATCGCTTGGGTTTTCGGCCAAAACGGTAAAAACTTCGTTGACACCATGCTTCGCGTTGGCCGCGAACACAAAGAAGTCAAAGTCGTTGACGACCAAATTGGCACCCCCACCTACTGTCCCGACCTCGCGCGTCTCCTCGTCGACATGTTAGAAACCGACAAATACGGATACTACCACGCCACCAACGAAGGCGGCTACATCTCCTGGGCCGACTTCGCCAAAGAAATCTTCAGCCAAGCTGGCATCGACTCTAAAGTCATTCCCGTCACTACTGAAGAATATGAAGCTATCGCCGGCAAAGCTGTCGCCAAACGGCCCAAAAACTCCCGCCTCGACAAATCCAAACTCGTCGCAAACGGCTTCACCCCCCTCCCAACCTGGCAAGACGCCCTCTCGCGCTATCTCAAGCTACGCAAATAATTTCATATATTCTTTTGCGACTTTGTGCGGATCGCCGTCATGTACGATTTTCCCACCCTCAATCATGATTGCTCTCGTACAAAACTTCTCCACGTTTTCCATCGAATGTGTCACCAAAATAATCGTTTGGCCATTTTCCTTAAGCGAAGCAAAATAATCGTTACATTTTTGTTGAAACGCCGCATCCCCCACCGCCAGCACCTCGTCGAGCACCAAAATGTCGCCTTTCGCTCGAATTGCGATCGAAAACGCCAACCTCACCTGCATTCCGCTCGAATAATTTTTTAACTTCTGGTCTTGAAAGTCTTTAAGCTCAGCAAACTCCCAAATATCGTCATACATCGAATCCATTTCTTTATTGGAGAACCCTAAGAGTGCGCCATTCAAATAAACATTCTCTCGGCCAGTTAGCTCTGGATTAAACCCTACGCCTAGCTCAATGAATGGAACCAAAGTGCCGTTAACCGTCACTTCGCCTTTGCTTGGATAATATATCCCCGACAAAATCTTCAATAGAGTTGACTTCCCACTTCCGTTTCGGCCCACGATTCCCAAAAACTCACCTTTCTTTATCTCAAAATTCAGTCCATTCAATACTTTCTGATTTCGGTAGCCCTTAATTCCGCGTAATCTATTAAAGATGGTCTGTTTCAAACCAAACACTCGTTCGGTCGGCAAACGAAAATCCTTGTGTAGTCCACTCACCTTCACTGCGAATGGCTCATTCGTTACCACCTCACGCCTGACCCCAATTTTTCTCACACTCATTTAGATTTCCTCCGCAAAGAATCTAGAACGTTTTCTAAACACATACCCGCCATAAATTAGCGCCCCCAGTGCAATCAAAAGCGGTATCAGGCCAAAAACCGGGTTTTCAAAGAAATTCCACAACGTCGCCGCTTCATTAGTAATCAAACAATACCTTACATCCTGAATTACCTGCGCAATCGGATTAAGCAGAATCACGCTTGCGGCCAGCTTGCTCGTCGCCGCCACCATCGAAATCGGATAAATAATCGGTACTGCGTAAAACAACGCCTGAATTAAAACTTCCCAAATCGACATTATGTCTCGATACTTCACGTTAATCGCGCCAAGAAGCAGAGAAATACCCAGCGAGAAACAATATAGCTCCAAAATCAGCACCGGCACAAGTAGCCAAGTTAGACTTGGCGTCACGCCGTTAATCAACGCAAAAATCACCACCACTACTAGATTAATCAAAAGATTTATCACCGCCGTCAGCGTTGACGACACCACCACGATATATTTCGGAAAACTAATCTTCCTAATCAAATCTCCTCGCGCCACCATCGCCTGAATCCCTTGGTTCGTACACTCTGTAAAAAAGCTCCACAGCACCGTACCGGTCAACAAATACACCGGATAGTGTGGAATGTTTCCACCAAACTTCAAAAGCTTCGCAAACACTATATACAATATAGCAAACATCATCAACGGCCTCAGTAGTGCCCAAAGATAACCTAACACTGACCCCTGGTAACGAAGCTTAAAATCCGTCTTCGTTAATTCTTTAAGAAGTATCCGGTTCTTACGATACAAAACATTTGGAATCTTCATACCTCCATTTTATCATAATCTAGCCACGATTTTCCAAATATCTCAAAGTATCTCGGATTACGTCTTCAATCGAAAGCTCCGTTTTCCAGCCAAGCTCCCGAAGCGCCAGCGTCGGGTCGGCACAAATCGACTTCAGGTCGCCCGCTCGCCTCGGCGCTATCTTTTTCGGCAACACTTTTCCAGAAATACGTTCAAACGCTCCCACGATTTCCAGCACCGACGTCGCTTTTCCCGACCCCAAATTATAAACCGAAACCCCCTTCTTCATATGTTCAAGCGCCTTAAGGTGCCCCTTCGCAAGGTCTGTCACATGAATAAAATCACGTTCGCAACTTCCGTCGCGGGTATCATAATCGTCACCAAAAATTTGTAGCTCCGGCATCTCCCCGCGATACACTTTCATCACAATCGGCATCAAATTGTTCGGAATCCCATTCGGATCTTCACCAATCAGCCCCGACTTGTCCGCCCCCACCGGATTAAAGTACCTTAAAATCGTCGCCTCAAACTCCGGGTTAGCCACGCAAACATCTCGAATAATCTGCTCAATCATCGCCTTCGTCCAGCCGTACGGATTCGTCACCCCCACCCCCGTCGTCATCGTCTCCACTAGTCTCTCTGACCGCGCCCCCTTATCGCCATACACCGTCGCCGACGAAGAAAAAATCAATTTCTTCACGCCCGTTTCGCGCATCGCCTTCAGCAAATTCACCGTCCCCTGAATATTATTCTCATAATACTCAAGCGGCTTCTCCACGCTTTCGCCCACAGCCTTCATCCCCGCAAAATGAATCACCGCGTCAAACTTCGTCCCTCTAAAAACTTCCAGCGTCGCCGCATAGTCTAATAAATCCACTTTATAAAACTTCGGCTTCATGCCAGTGATTTTCTCGATTTTATCAAGCGTCTCAATTTTAGAATTAAACAAATTATCTAAAATCTCCACCGTATGCCCCGCACTGATTAGCTCCACTGTTGTGTGCGAACCAATATAGCCAGTCCCCCCAGTCACTAAAATCTTCATATGATTATTATACCATCATTAGCATATTTCATCAAATCGCCCACTTGTAGTATAATATACCCATAATTTTTTTTCAGGAGGATATTATGTGTGGAATTGTGGGCTACGTGGGGAACAAAAACGCGCAAGATTTTTTAATTAGCGGACTGAAGCGTCTTGAATACCGCGGTTATGACTCCGCCGGCATTGTCACTTTAGACTCAAAAGGCACTTCCACGTTACTCAAAGCCAAAGGTAAAATCTCCGGTCTTGAAACTAAAGTCGCAACCAAAAAGCGCACAGACAGCATCGGCATCGGCCACACCCGCTGGGCCACGCACGGCGAACCGAGCGAACAAAACGCCCACCCCCACCGCGCTGGCAAAATCTTCCTCGTTCACAACGGCATCATCGAAAACTACAAAGAACTTAAAGCCAAGCTCGCGCCCCATCATCATTTCACCTCAGAAACCGACTCCGAAGTCCTCGCCGCCCTCATCGACCACTTTTACCTCGACGGTGCCTACCCGCTTTCAAACGCCGTAGTTCAAGCCCTCAAGCTCGTCCACGGCACCTACGGCATCGCCGTCGTTTCCGAACTGAACCCCGCCGAGATTGTCGTCGCTCGCTCTGGCTCGCCACTTGTCATCGGCATCGGAAACGGAGAAACCCTCATCGCCTCCGACGCCTCCGCCCTCATCGGCCACACCAAAAAAGCTATTTACTTAAGCGACGGTGAAGTTGCCACGATTAAAAGCGACTCCGTAGAAATCAAAACCCTCAGCTCTCAACCTGTCTCCGCCAAAGTAGAAACCATCAAAACCGACCTCGCCGCCATCCAAAAAGGTGGTTATGACCACTTCCTCTTGAAAGAAATCATGGAACAACCCTCCTCTCTCGCCGAAACTCTCCGCGGGCGCATCAACCTTGCCGAAAAACTCGTCCACCTCGGCGGCCCCAATCTCTCCATTAAAGAGCTCAAAGACATCAAGCATCTCCTCATCGTCGGTTGCGGCACCGCCTATCACGCCGGCATTTTGGCGAGCTACTACATTGAACAATTCACCACCGACGTCACCGTTGAACCCGTCATGGCTTCGGAATATCGTTACCGCCACGCCAACGTCCCCGACCACACCGTCGCCCTCATCGTCTCGCAGTCCGGCGAAACCGCCGACACTCTCGCCTGCCTCCGCGACCTCAAGAGCCAGGGCATCAAAACCATCGGCATCATCAACGCCATCGGCTCCACCATCGCTCGCGAAGTTGACGGCGGCACCTATATTCACGTCGGCCCAGAAATCTCCGTCGCCTCCACCAAGGCCTTCACCTCTCAAGCCGTCGCCATGATTATGTTCGGCCTCACCATCGCTCAGGCTAAAGGCGTCAAAAGTTCCATCCTCGCCCCCTACGTCACAGAAATCGCTTCTCTCCCCGCCGAACTCGACCAACTGCTCCAAACCATTCCCGAAGTTCTCCAGCCTCTCGCGGCCAAATATAAAGACTACGAACACGCCATCTATCTCGGCCGTGACGTCTCTTACCCAGCCGCCCTTGAAGGCGCCCTCAAGCTCAAAGAAATCTCCTACATCGACGCCAACGCTTACCCCACCGGCGAGCTCAAACACGGCCCTCTCGCCCTCGTCGATGACCGCTTCTTTGAATTAGTCTTACTTCCGCACGACGCCCTTTACGACAAATCCATCTCTGGCGTCCAAGAAGTTCTCGCTCGTGGCGGCCACATCATTGTCGTCACCAACTCCAACGATTTCTCCCTCCCTGTGGAAAATGTTGTAAAAATTACAACAAAACTCCAGCTCCTCACCCCCATCCTCATGAACCTCGTCTCTCAACTCCTCGCCTATTACATCACCACTGCTAAGGGCCTCGACGTTGACCAACCTCGCAACCTCGCAAAATCCGTCACCGTCGAATAAAACCGCCAAAACGGGGAATTAAAGCTCTAGTCTAAAGAAATCCGTTTCATAAATCTCCGCACCATGTTTATGATAAAACTGATGCGCCGCCTCGCGCCCCGCACCACAGGTAAACTCTAATCGTCGTGCCCCTTTCTCGCGCGCCCACTTCAACATCTCCTCCCAAAGCATTCCGCCGACCCCTTTCCCGCGAGACTCCGCCGAAACCACAAAATCCTCAAGATACGCATTTTTCCGAATTCCCGGCCCCATCATCACTGACATCGTCGCCATTCCAAGCAAACTCCCATCTTCCTCGGCAATAATCAAATCGTGCCATGGGGAACTAATAATTTCTCTAAACCACTCCTCAGGAATCTCTCCTTTATCTTTACCACTCCGCGACAGCTCCATCAAAAGCCTCCGCACCGCCTCGGCTAATTCAGTAGTATATTGGTTTACGCGTTTAATTTCTACCATCTTTTAACACCTCCGTTAGTTGGTTGGCCAGCTCTCTCGCCAGCACATTTATTTTTTCTTGGTCTTCGCCCCACATCGTCACACGAAGTAAACTTTCTGTCCCGCTTGGTCGCACTAGCACTCGTCCCCGCACCGCTTGTAACTTCCCCGCAAACTCCGCCACCAAACTTTTTGCCTCTGGCGCACTCTCAAAATAACTTTTTTCCTCGCGACTAGCCGGCACATTAATTGTAGTTTGCGGCGTCTTCTTCATCGTCGCCGCAAGCTCGGCTAAACTTTTACCAGTTTCCCTCATCACTTTTGCCACCACCAGCGTCGTCAACATCCCGTCGCCCATCGCTTCACCAGGCAAAATTACATGCCCGCTCTGCTCTCCGCCAAGATTTATACCTTTCGCGCGCATCTCCGCCGCCACATTTTGGTCGCCCACATCCGCCGTCACCACTTCCACGCCTCGTTCCTCCCCCCAGTTCAAAAGTCCCTGGTTCGCCATCACGGTCGCTACAATTTTATCTAACCGCCAATGCTCTGCGAGTACAGCAAGAACTTGGTCGCCATCCACCACTTCACCATTTTTATCTACAAGCATACACCGGTCGCCATCCCCATCAAACGCCGCCCCTAAATCATAATCGCCGCCCCGCATTATCTCCACAATCGCTTCCGTATGCGTGCTCCCCACTCCATCGTTGATTTTCTTCCCAAAACTCACGTCATCATTCGTCGCCACCACTTCCGCGCCTAATTTTTCAAACACTCGCCCCGCCAGCGCCCCCGTCGCCCCATTCGCGCAGTCAAGCACTATTTTCAGCCCCGCAAAATCTGCCCCCGCCACATACTCACTAAGATGCTCGGCATAATAATTCGCCACCCGCTCATGCTCGTCCAAAAAACTTGTTTCGCCTTCCGGCATCGCCAGCTCGCGCGGGGAATCATCCGCCAATGCTTTTTCGATTCGTTCGCGCCCCCCTTCTAGCAGTTTCACGCCAGAGTTCTTGCCCCGCTCAAAAATCTTTATCCCATTATCCGTATATGGATTATGCGACGCTGTCACGTCTATCGCATAATCATAGCCAAGATAATAAAACGCATAGTTAATCCCTGGCGTCGATAACACCCCCACGTTTCCTACTTCTCTCGCGCCGTTATTTTTAAGCGAAGTTTCTAGCCGCTCCAAAATTTGCTCCGTCGATTCTCGCGTATCGCCTCCAATCAGCACCCGCTTCCCGCGCACCTCTAGCCCCCGCACGATTCGCTCAATAAACTCTCCCGTAAACATCTCTGCTTTTCCACGAATTCCATCCGTGCCAAAATATCTTCCCATCCCGCTCCTCCTTTTTAACCCCACCATATAATAATATGCTATAATTATAGCATATATGAAAAAGGACTCCACGTTCCTCTCAAGGGTGTTGTTGATTCTTGGCGACCTCTTCGCCGTCATTTTCTCCTTCGTTTTCGCATATTATTTCCGCACTCACCTCGACAAACGCCCCTACTTCTTCGAGTCTAACCTCACCGGCTTCATTCTGGAAATCATTTTTCTCATCCCAATCTGGATTCTCGTCCTCGCTGCCCTCGGTCTTTACTCAAAAAACATTCTCGCCCGACATTCGCGCAGCCGCGAAATCTCGCGCCTCTTCATCGCTTCCGTCATCGGCATGATGTCCATCATCACTTTCGACTTCTTCGGCCAGTCCGATCTCTTTCCGGTTCGCACCGTCGCCATTTACTCCTTCATCCTCTGCTTTGCCTTTCTCGTCCTCAATCGCACCGTCTTCCGCCTCGTTCGCGACTTGCGTTTTCGCCACGGCCACGGCACTCTCCGCGCCATCGTCATCGGCAACGACAAAAACACCGACTACCTCACCGATTACATCTCTTCCACTCCCGAATCCGGTTATCAACTCGTCGGCATCGTCGCCGCTCGCAAATATTTCCCGAAAGACCTGCTAGACAAACAATACTCCTCCGTCAAAGACGCCCTTCGTTACGCTAAACCGGACGTCATCTTCCAAACCGACGAACGCCAGACCGAATATGTTTACCAACAATCCATCAACCGCCACATCATTTATTACTTCGTCCCCAGCGAGTCCGCCCTCTCCTCCCAACTTGGCGAACTTGAACTGGTAGGAAACACCCCCACCCTCCGCGTCAACGCCACCCCTCTTTCCGGCAACGCCCGTCACCTTAAACGCTTCTTCGACATCTTACTCGGCTCCATCTTGTTCATTCTCGCTTTCATCCCCATGATGCTTGTCTGGTGTGTCATCAAACTCTCCGACCTCCGTCATCCCGCCATCTACTCCGAATATCGCCTCTCACAATATAACCGCAAGTTCAAAATCTACAAGTTCCGCTCCATGAAACCCGACTACTCCGGCCTCTCCCCCGAAGAAGCATTCAAAAAAATGAATCACCCCGAACTCATTAAAAAATATCGCAAAAATGGTGACTATCTTCCTCGCGATCCTCGCGTCACGCGCATCGGCCGCTTCATTCGCAAAACCTCTCTCGACGAACTCCCCCAACTCTGGAACGTCATTCGTGGCGACATCTCCCTTGTCGGCCCCCGCGCCCTCGTCCCTGGGGAATTAAAGACCTACGGCGACCGCTCACTCCTCCTCGTCGTCAAATCTGGTCTCACCGGCCTCGCCCAAGTCTCCGGCCGCCGCGACCTCTCTTTTGAAGAACGTCGCGCTCTCGACCTTTACTACATCAAAAACTGGTCGCTCACTCTCGACTTCCAAATCCTTCTCCGCACCGTCAAAGCCGTGTTCAAGCATGAAGGGGCCAAATAGTGAAAGTCGCCATTGTCTGCGACTGGCTTGTCTCTGTTGGCGGCGCCGAACGCGTCCTGCGCTCCATCGCCGACCTTTTTCCAGACGCCCCCATCTACACCTCTCAATACAACGAGAAAAAAATCGACTGGTTCAAAAACAGGGAAGTACGCGTTGGCTGGCTCCAAACTTTCCCCACCCACTTTCGTAAAGTCCTCGGCCCGCTTCGCCAAAAATACTTTTCAAAGCTCGACCTTTCGGACTATGACCTCATCATCTCCGTCACTGGCGCCGAAGCCAAGTCTATCAAAAAGGGAAACGCTCTCCACCTCTGCTACTGCCACGTCCCGACGCAGTATTACTGGGGTCTTAAAGATGACTACCTTAAAAACCCTGGTTTCGGCATCCTAAACCCCCTCGCCCGCCTCGGCCTCAAGACCTTCCTCCCGCCTCTCAAAAAAGCCGATTATAACGCCGCCCAACTCCCAGATGAATTCATCACCATCTCAACTTACGCCGCCGAGCAAATTAAAGCCGCCTATAACAGGGAAGCAACCATCATTTTTCCGCCCGTCGCCGTGGAAAAGTTTTCCACCAAAGACTTTTCCACAAGCAGGGAAACAATAAAAACGGAAAAAAGTCAACCGAACAAACCGAACAGCTCACGCTACGGCTTCGTCACCACTTCGCGCCAGGTCAACTGGAAGCGCCTCGACCTCGCCGTCAAGGCTTGCATTGATCTCAAACTTCCCCTCACTGTTATCGGCGAAGGGCCTGAGCATAAAAAACTCGTCAGTCTCGCTAAAAAATCTCGCAACATCAAGTTCGTTCCCCTCCAAGACCTAGGGAGTCTCAAAAACTACCTCGAACACGCCGAAGGCTACATTTTCCCCTCTCTAGAACCTTTTGGTATCGCCCCCGTTGAAGCCCTCGCCTGTGGTTGCCCCGTCATCGCTTATGGCGCTGGCGGCGCCCTCGATTACGTCATCGACGGAGAAAACGGCGTCCTCTTCGGCAAACAATCTGTCAATTCCCTCCGTCAAGCTCTCAAGCGCTTCCAAACCCTCAAATTCGACGAGTCTAAAATCAGAAAATCCGCTCTCCCCTTCTCTGAAAAACACTTCCAAGAAAAACTCAAAACATTTATTACAGCAAAAGTCAAGGAACACAAAAACATAAAACCAGAAAAAGTCAAACAACAGGGAAACGTCCAGTCTGCCCCCGCCCCCAGTCCTAAGCCAGTTTCTCTCAAGCCAACCCCCGTCACCCCTCCAACCCCCAAACCGAATCCCGCCCTCAAGCCCAAACCTTCTCCTAAACCTAAACCGGTCGCAAAAGTTAAACCACCCAAAAAGGTTAAAAAGCATGTCCTCAAAAAACCGCCCGAAGGCAGCACTATCGTCAAAATTGACTAAATTCCGCCTCGCCCTCCTCTACTCTTTCCCCGCCGCACTTTTTTGCTCTTACTATCCACTCATCCACATCTCCGAATCCGCCAGCACCAACTACGAATTCTCTCTCGCACTCATCTGGCTCTTCTTCTTCGCCCTCTTCTCGCTCAAAGACGCATTGTATTACGCATATAATACAATCAAAATTTTCACCAAAAAACGCACTTTCCGCACGGTCCTTCCGCTCCTCGCGCTACTCTTCCCTCTCTATCTCTCCGCGACCGCCCTCTGGAGCAGCAACCCCCTCCGCGCTGTCTTAACTTCCGGTATTTTCTGGTGCATTATCATTTCCGCCATCGGCATCATCAAGCTCGCCCAAGCCAAACTCATAAACAAAGCCGCCTTCCTCAAAATCTTCCTTCTCACCTCCTGTGTTTTTTGTGCATTTTGCTGGCTCCAGTCCCTCCTCGACGTTCTCGGTGTCGATCGCGACATCACTCTTCTCTGCCCAGGCTGCACCTCTTACTCATTTGGTTTTCCCCATCCCTCCGGCTTCGCCATTGAACCACAGTTCATGGGCAACCTCCTTCTCGCCCCCGTCTTCCTTTCTCTTCACCTTTGGCTTAAATCCAAATCAGAAAAAACCGTCTTCAGTTCAAGAGCTCTCCTCGCAATTTCTTTCTTCCTACTAAGCACGCTTTTCCTCACTTTCTCCCGCGGCGCCATCTACTCTTTCCTTCTCGGCTTCGCTCTCCTCCTCATCTTGAACCTTACTAAACTCAAAAACCGCCACACCCTCAAGATAGTTCCCCTCGTCCTCGTTAGTTTCCTTCTCGTCCTCGGCTGCCAAGGCCTCGCCTCGAAGTACTCAAACTACTCCCGCGGCTTCACCTGTGGCGTCACTTCCGCCATCTCGCAACTCTCGCTCGGCACGGTCGCACTAGACTGCGACAATCCCGCCACGTCCACCCAACCCACCTCCCCTGCTCAAACCACCCAGTCAGAACAACCCTCCTCCGCACCCATTTTCTCCGGCTACGTCGAGGAATCCACTAATGCCCGCATGAACTTCAACCGCATTGCTCTTGAACTCTCGCCCAAAACCACCAAAACCCTCCTCTTCGGTTACGGCCTCGGCTCCGCTGGAGAAATTATGTATAAAGAGGGAAAAACCACCACCCCTTATGAAATCGTCCAAAACGAGCCTCTTTCCCTCCTCCTAGAAACCGGCCTCCTTGGCCTTCTGCTTCTCGCTTTTCTCCTCCTCGCCATCTTCTCTCAAATCGCAAAAATCAACCGCACCGAGCGCCTCCTCTTCTGGGCGGTGTTCCTGGCCTACGCTTGCTCGCTTCTCTTCTTCTCCGGCCTCCCCAACGCCCTTCACATTTACCTCTTCCCCGTCTTCCTCGCTATTGCTCTTCCGGCTCTTCCTTCGGTTTCGAAGAAGTCTTAGTCTTCCCAAACACAAATTTATCATACACCAAGAAATTAATCACCATCACCACCGCTGTCATCAACACATAGTTCCCCGTACTCTCCACGAACTCGTAAGAAAACCCGATCCCAATCGCCTGGCAAATATCAAACGCAAACTTGTACAGGAACCCAAACAGCCCAAAGAACCACGTCAGCGCCGGTCGCACCGCAATGTTCATAATCACATTCCAAATAAAGAACTTCCCCAGTTCTTTCTTTCCAACCTCGCGATCTTTCCAGGTAAACTTTGAATGTAAAAAGTAGCCCACAAAAATCGACACCGCCCCAGAAATTAGCGTCGCAATCCAAAGCTGATTCTCCGCCGTAAATACGAGCAGCGCCAACGCCTCGTACATCCCATAATTAATCGCCGTATTAAGAACCCCAAAAATCAAATACCTCCCCTTCTGTTTCATCTTTTCGCTCAAGCCTTTTTTCTCGGTCATATTTTCTCCTTAAACAATTTTCTCCATTACTTTTTTAACTTTTGCTACATCTTCCGGCCGGTTATGATATCCCAGCGAGAATCT
>CAYODV010000020.1:0-13612 GCA_964402915.1 uncultured Candidatus Saccharibacteria bacterium | reverse complement strand
CTCACCGGCAACCTCGGCCTCGGCACCATCGGCAACCAACTTTACCTCGCCGGCATCTCCCGCCTACTCACTCAGCCGGAATTCGTCGACCTCGCCCGCGTCCAAGCCGTCGCCAAGCTCCTTGACAACCTCGAACCCTGGCTCCGCGAAGCCGCCCCAGGCGAACCGCTCAACATCTTCATCGGCAAAGAAAACCCCATCGGCAAATCTTCCGGCGTCTCGCTCATCATCTCCAAATTCCGCTCCCCCTTCTCCGACGCCAGCTACATCGGCGTCCTTGGCCCCACGCGTCAAAACTATCAAAAAGTCATGTCTCTCGTCCGCAGCGCCGGCGAGATGCTTGAGAAAGGATTTTAATGCTCAAAAAAGAACCCAAAACCCAGACCGAGAACCTAAAACCCCAGCCCGAAAATCCCAAAACCGAGACCCCGGAAGCTCCAAAAATCGAAGAAACCAAAGACCCCAACCTTGAAAAAATCACCGAACTCACAAACGACCTTCAGCGTACCCGCGCCGACTTTGAAAACTTCCGCAAAAACGTCGAAAAAGACCGCGAAAACGCCAAAAAACTCGCCACCGAAAGTACCATCTTGAAATTCCTCCCCCTCCTCGACGACCTCGACCGCGCCATCGCCGTCAACGCCGAATTAAAACCGCTCGCTAAAAACTTTGAAAAATCCCTCAAATCGCTCGGCCTCGAAAAAATCGAAACCAAACCCGGCACGGAGTTCAACCCCGAACTTCACGACGCCGTCATGTCCGAAGGCGACGGCGACAAAGAA
Source organism: uncultured Candidatus Saccharibacteria bacterium (assembly GCA_964402915.1). Taxonomy (GTDB): domain Bacteria; phylum Patescibacteriota; class Saccharimonadia; order Saccharimonadales; family Saccharimonadaceae; genus Nanosyncoccus. The sequence goes on along the minus strand of CAYODV010000020.1, from coordinate 12,830 downwards.
ACCGTCGCTGCCACCCTCCGCCCTGGCTATTTCTACGAAGGCAAAGTCCTTCGCCCCGCCATGGTAAAAGTTACGCTTATATAATTTTTCACAAAATACTGTGTTATAATATTATATATGGCAAAAGACGTTAAGAAGAAAAAGTCTAAAAAATTTGATAAACCCAAGGCAAAAAGCGTCAAGCTTTCTCGCTCCGAAAAAAAGGCGCTTAAGATCGAGCGCAAAAAGGTCACTAAGCGCGACGTCAAAAACATGGGATTCTTTGAACGCTTACGCTACAAACGTAAACTCCGCCGCGACCGCGAAGCTCGTCGCCGCGCCGAAGACCTCGCGACTTTGCCCAAACAACCTGTCAAACGTTTCTTTGCCCACCTCTCGCCTAGGCGCGTCTTTCACTACTGGTTCTCTTGGCGCGGGCTAAAAAAGATTCTCAAATTCGGCCTCGCTTGTATTTTGCTCGGCATCATCGTCGTCGGCGGCCTCTTCCTTTACTATAAAAAAGACATCGCCGACATCAAACTCGACGACATCGTCATCTCCGACACGGTCAACACCTACCTCGACCGCAACGGCGTCGTCCTCTGGGAAGATACCGGCACGGAAAACTACCGCCTCGTCGTCTCTCAAGAAGAAATGTCGCCCTACGTCCGCCAAGCCACCATCGCCCTAGAAGACAAAAACTTCTACTCCCACCCCGGCGTTGACTTCTCTGGCCTCGTCCGCGCCGTCATCGCCACCGCCTCTGGCAAACAGGTCCAAGGTGGCTCCACTCTCACTCAACAGCTCATCAAACAAATCTACTTCGCCGACGAAGCCGCCAGCGAAAACCGCGGTGGCCTCTCACGCAAAATTAAAGAGCTCATCCTTGCCGTCGAACTAGAAAAAATGTACGACAAGGAACAAATCTTGACGATGTACTTGAACGAAAGCCCTTACGGCGGTCGTCGCAACGGCGTTGAATCCGCCGCCCAGACTTACTTCGGCAAATCCGCCAAAGACCTCACCATCGCCGAATCCGCCCTCCTCGCCGCCATCCCGAACAACCCCGCCGTTTACAACCCTTACAACTCCTACGGCAACGAAACCCTCATCCAACGCCAGCAATACGCCATTGGAATCATGGCAGAAATGGGCTTCATCACCGAAGAAGAAGCCGAAGAAGCCAGAAAAGTCGCCATCCTCGACACCATCAAACCTGAATCCACTCAGTACTCCAACATCATCGCCCCCCACTTCGTCCTTGAAGTTAAAAAACAGCTAGAAAACAAATACGGCATTTCCACCATGCGCTCCGGCGGCTTCACCATCAAAACCACCATCGACACTCGCGCTCAACAAATCGCCGAAGACGCCGTCGCCCTCGGCAACAGCTACACTTGGGAAAATAATTCGGACGACATCGGCCTCGTCTCACTCGACGTAGAAACCTCTCAAGTCATCGCCATGGTTGGCTCCGTTGACTTCACAAACCCAACTTACGGCGAGCTTAACGCCACCGTCGACTCCCTCATCGAACCCGGCTCGACCATCAAGCCTATCCTCGATTACGCCCCGCTCTTCATGCAACGCGACGGCCAAAACTTCGGCCCTGGCTCCATCCTAAAGGACGAAAACATCGACAGTCTCTACTGCAACAACGCCTTCAGAAACTGTATGACCAACGCCACCAACACCTTCTACGGCAACGTCAACATCCGCTTCTCTCTTGGCCACTCCCTCAACATCGCCGCCGTTAAAGCTCTCTATATCAATGGTCTAGACAACTCCCTCGACATTGCGCACAAACTCGGCGATGCCAGCTACTGCACCGACAACCCTTACGCCGGCCTCTCCGCCGCCATCGGCTCCGGTTGCAACGTTCGCCTTGTTGAACACGCCAACGCTTACGCCTCCCTCGCTCGCGGCGGCACCTACAAAGACCTCGTTTACATCCTTGAAGTCAAAAACAGCTCCGGCGACATCCTTGAATCCTGGTCTGACAACGCCGGCACTCGCGTCGTTGACGAACAAGTCGCCTACATGGTTTCCAACATTCTCGGCGACACCACCGCTCGCTGGTGGAACAACGAAGGTTACGTCATTCCCGGCGTCTGGACTGCCACCAAAACCGGCACCACCACCACCGCCAACTCCGCCGTCACGAAGGACTCGCTCATGGTCAGCTACTCGCCCTCCATCGTCAGCGTCGTCTGGAACGGCAACCACGACGGCTCCGGCCTCACCTCCAACACTCACGACATCTGCCGCTGGACCACTTGGGAATACATGCGCCGTGTCCACCCCGAAGTTTACCAAGCCGAAGGCAAATGGAACCCCGGCGACCAACCCGTCCGCCCCGCTGGCATCCAAGTCATCAAGGGAGAAATCTGGCCTTCCTGGTACAACAGCAAAACCTCCGGCATTTCCGAAGAAACCCTCCAGTTCAACAAATACAACGGTCTCCTCGCCTCCTCTTGTACCAACCCCGACTACATCGTCTCTGTCACCGTCACCAAAACCACCGACCCCATCACTAAAAAAGATTCCTACGACGTCCCCGCCGGTTACAACCGCGAAACCTCCGACGATTGTAGCTACGTTGCGCCAAGCGTCAGCGTCGCTCGCTCCGGCACGTCCCTAAGCGTCACTGTTTCCGGTAGTCAAATCAAAGGCGGCTCCTACACCATCACCACCGGCGACGGTAAAAGCACCTCCGGCACCATCTCCAGCACCAACTTCAACCCCTCTTACACCATCACTGGCAAGGAAGGTACCATCACCGTCACCGTGACCGATAAGATCGGGACCCAAGCCTCTTCTCAACTGAAGATTGCCTCCCAGTCGAGCTCTTCGAGTTCTTCTGATTAGCCAACTCCGCAAAAATCATCCGCCCAGACGAAGTCTGTAAAAAGCGCACATAATCCACTTCCACCTCGCGCCCAATCAACTTCTCCGCATTATCTACCACCACCATCGTCCCATCGTGCAGATGCCCGACGGCCTGGCCGGGGTTATTTCCGCGGTCGGTCAGCTTAAGATGGATTCGGTCACCCTGCCGGAATTTATTGCCAAGCGCCAGCGCCAAATCGTTAATGTTCAAAACCTCAATTTTCTCCGTCGCCGCCACCTTCTGCAAATTATAATCACACGTCAAAATCACGCCTTTTTCTCGCTTCGCCAAAATCAATAGCCGCTCATCCACCGGCGTCCGCTCCAAGTCCGCATCGTCCAAAATCTCCGTATTAAAATACACTATTCGCTCCAGCTCGCTCGCCGTGTCCATCCCATCTCGCGCGCGTGACCGCTTCACGGGGTCTTTTCCGTCCGCTAAAAGTTGCAGCTCGCGAATCACCGAACGGGGAATAATAAAATCGTCGCTCAAAAACCCCGTCTTCGCCACCTCTAAGATCCGCCCGTCAATCAATGCCGACGTGTCAACATAAACTTTTCTATGCCCGTGCGGCTTTGCCGACTTCGCAGTCGCTTGCTTCACGGTTAAATAAGTCGCTTCCCCAAGCACGACCAAAATCACAAATAAAATAAAATAGTCCATACATAGAATTATATCAAAACAACTTTCTCTAGCAAACTTTTTATGCTAAAATATTAGCATGTATCCAGGCGTGGGCATCGTTTATGAAGACCTCTCTCACCTCCGCCGTCGCATCCGCGCGGCCGATTATTTAACCGTCGCTCAACTTTTCCTCCTAAACAACTTCTTGCTCCAAAAACCCCTCTCAAAGGAAGACATCAAGCCTCGCTTGCTTGGCCACTGGGGTACTTGCCATGGCATCAACGTCGTTTACGCCAACCTAAAATTCTTCTTCCAAAACCGTCCCGAACTTCAATTCATCCTTGGCCCCGGCCACGGTTTCCCCGCTCTTCAAGCCAACCTTTTTCTCGATGGCGAATTGGAAAAAGTTGACAAAAAAGCCACCCGCGACCTAAACGGCATCGAATATCTCTGTAAAAACTTCTCCTTCCCAGGCGGCTTCCCCAGCCACTCCTCCCCCCTCACTCCCACCGTCATCACCGAAGGTGGCGAACTCGGCTACGCTCTCGGCGCGGCCTACGGCGCGAGCCTCGGCCACCCTGAAAAAACCATCGCTGTCCTTCTCGGCGACGGCGAATTTGAAACCGGCACCGCTCTCGCCTCGCTCAACTTCTCCCACCTCATCTCCGGCGAATCCCACGGCCACGTCCTTCCCATTCTCTCGGAAAACGGCTACAAAATCTCTGGCCCCACCCTCTTCGCCCGCAAATCCGAACGCGAACAAATGGAAATGATTCGCGGCTTCGGCTTCGAACCCTTCGTCGTAAGCGGCAACGACCCAGAAAAGTTCCAGCACGTCCTTTCCGCCGCCGAATCCTCCCCGCACCCCTTCATCATTTACAAAAACACCAAAGGTTTTAGCGGCCCCGAAGAAGTCTCCGGCCAAAAAATCGCCGGCAACTACCTCGCTCACCAAATTCCTCTCCCCCTCGCCAAATCCGACCCTAAGCAGCTAAAAATCCTTGAAGACTGGCTCAAAAGTTACCACTTCGAAGAACTCTACATAGAAGGAAAGGGCTTCACTTTATGATTGACCGTGTAGAACACCCCGGCACCGAAAAAATCAACAACGCCAAAACTTTTGGCCACCTCCTCGCCAAACAATTTGAAAAAGACCCCCGCTTCTACCTTTTCTCCCCCGACGAAACCACCTCAAACCGCCTCACCGAAGTTTACGACATAGAAAAACGCACTTGGAGCCTCCCCACGGAAGACTTCGACCTCCCCGAATCAGAAACCGGCCGCATCGTCGAACTTCTCTCGGAAAACGCCCTCTTCGCGGCCATGCTCGGACATCTCTCAAACGGCGAACAAGCCATGATGACGAGCTACGAAGCCTTCTTTTCTATCGTCCTCTCGCAACTGTTCCAGCAAATTAAATTCTACAAACAAATGGACTCCGTCGCCTGGCGTAAACCCTGGCCGGCCGTCAACCTCCTCTCGACCAGCATGTGCTGGCGCCAAGACCATAACGGCTTCTCCCATCAATCCCCCGCCACCATCTCCGCCCTGCTCGATCTCCCTAGTAACAAAGCCAACTGCCTCTTTCCAGTTGACGACTCCGCCGCCGAGGCCACCTTCGACTTCATGCTTCAAAGCACAAATGTTGTAAATCTTACAACATTTGACAAAAACGACACCCCCCGCTGGATTGACTCTCACCACGCCAAATTCCTCTTCGATAACGGCGGCGCCAGTATCTACGGCTTCGCCTCCGACCCTGACCCAGAAATCATCTTGACCGCCGCCGGCGACGTCGCCACCAGGGAAATGCTCCGCGCCCGCGACCTCATCAAACAAGATTTGCCGGAAACCCGCCTCCGCTTCGTCGGTATCAACTCCCTCACCCACGGTGCCATCGGCACCGCCGACCGCAAGCTCTCGCAATCCATCTTCAGCGATTACTTCACCTTCGAGCGCCCCATCGTCGCCAGCTTCCACGGCTACCCGGAAACTCTCAAAAACATCCTCACAAGCTACACCTATAAAGACCGCCTCTCCGTCCACGGCTTCGAAGAAGAAGGCACCACCACCACGCCCCTAGAAATGCTCGCCATGAGCCATAACTCCCGCTTCGACCTCGCGGCAGACATCGCGGAAAAACTCGGCCGCCCCGACCTCGCAGAAAAATACCTCAAAACTCTCGACGACAACCGCGCCTACGCCCGCCTCTTCGGCACCGACAAACTCCCCCTAGATTAGCCAAACCATGATATAATCTAATCATGAACCTATCTGAAGAACTCATTTGGCGCGGCTTCTCCGCCAAAACCACCATCAAAAACCCCGAAGACTTAGACACTCGTAAAAACAAACAGTTCTATTGGGGCGCCGACCCGTCCGCCGACTCTTTGACCATCGGCAACCTCGCCGCCCTCATGATGTGCGCCTGCTTCGTCCGCCACGGCTACAAACCCTACCTTCTCGTCGGCGGCGCCACCGGCCAAATCGGCGACCCCAAAGAAAACGGCGAACGCGAACTTAAATCCCTTGAAGAAGTTGAACACAACAAATCCTGCATCAAACAACAAGTCGAACGCATCATCTCCTCCGACCAAACCGTCCTCCTCGACAACCTCGACTGGTTCAGGGACATGAACTACCTCGCCTTCCTCCGAGAAATCGGCAAAACCTTCTCCATGACTCAGCTCCTCGACCGCCAATTCGTCCAAAACCGCATCGGCGAAGGCGGCTCTGGCATCTCTTACGCCGAATTCTCCTACACCCTAATCCAGGGCTACGACTTCCTCCATCTCTACCGTAAATACGGCATCGACCTCCAACTCTGCGGTGCCGACCAATACGGCAACTGCGCCTCCGGCATCCACCTCATCCGCCGCCTAGAAAACGCCGAGGCTGACATCTGGTCTACGCCCCTCGTCATCGACCCCGTCACCGGCCGCAAATTCGGCAAATCCGAGGGCAACGCCATCTGGCTCGCCAGCAAAGACAACGGCTCCGGCAACTTCACCCCCGTCTTCGACTTCTACCAATTCTGGCTGAACCAACCCGACTCCTCTGTCGAATACCTCCTCAAAATCTACACCCTCTATGACAAACCAGAAATTGACAAGATTTTAAGCGACCACGCCGCCGCCCCAGAAAAACGCCTCGCCCAAAAAGCCCTCGCTAGTGGCGCCACCGAAGTCGTCCACGGAAAACAAGCCGCAACGGACGTCGAATGGGCCACCGACTTCCTCTTCGCCAAAGAAAAAGATTATAGCCAAGAAAACATCACCCGGCTCGGCCAAATCCTCGGCACCACCGCCAATTCCGGCGACCTCTTAGACTTGCTCGTCGGCTCCGGCCTCACCTCCTCCAAATCCGAGGCCAGAACCATGCTTAGATCCGGCGCCATCACCTTCAACGGCATCAAAATCTCCAAAGGCACCGAACTCTCCGGCCCAGGCATCCTTAAAAAAGGCAAAAACAAATTCGCCATCATCTGCTAGGGACTCAACATGCAAGATTTCTTCACCTTCCCCGAATCCGACCTCCCCATGTCCCTCCGTTGCTTCCGCGCCGAGCTTAAAAACCGCGGCTGGCCTAAGGCCACCCTCGACCGCGGCGCCTACAACTTCATCACCGTCACCCGCCCCGATGGCGCCGAGTTCAAACTCTACTCCCTCACCCCTCCGACCACCACCTATTTCGCCGGCTACCTCGCCGACGACAAGCTCGCCAGCTTCAACATCTTAAAATCCATCTCCGCCCCCACCCCAGAAACTGAACTCCTCGAAAAAGACCCCGAAAAACGTCGCGCCCAACTCACACGCCTGTTCAAAAAATACCCCAAACTCGTCGTCAAACCCATCGACGGCTCCCACGGCTACGACGTCTTCACCGGCCTCACCTCCGTCGAAGCGGTCGAAGCCACCCTCCCGCCAGCGAACCACAAAACCAAACGCCTCGTCCAAGAACAGCTCGAACCCAAAAGCCCCGAAGTCCGCGCCATCTGCATCGGCTACAAATTTGTCGCCGCCTTCGCCCGCATTCCCGCCACCGTCACCGGTGACGGCCAGCACACCGTCGCCGAACTCATCAAACTAGAAAACTCCACCATTCGCACCGCCCCTTATCATTCCAACCTCGCCTTCATCGACGAAGTCCTCGCCAAAGACTACCTAGAAAAACACGCCCTCGCCGATCAAATCCCTAGGCCCGGCGAAAAAGTCCGCGTCATCGGCATCTGCAACGTTGGCTGCGGCGGCACTGTCGAAGACGTCTCCGCGAGCTTCACCCCCGAACGCCGCGCCCTCGCGGAAAAAATCGCCCGCGCCTTCGACCTCCCCGTCATCGGCATCGACTTCCTCGACGACTACATCATCGAAGTCAACAGCACCCCCTCTCTCCACTACCCTACCCCCGACGCCAGCTCCGCCCTCTGCGTCACCAAGTTCGTCGACTACCTGGAAACCCTGGAGGCTCCCTCAAATAAGCATTGACATTTTTGCACAAAAGTGATATAATAAATAGATATGGATAACCAACTCAAAATCATCGGCTCCACCGAACTCGTCTCTGTCGAGGGCGTTAAAAACGTCCCCGCCAAAATCGACACCGGCGCCGACTCCTCAAGCATTTGGGTTTCTCACCTCGACGTCACCAAAGACGGCCTGCTCACCTTCCAACTTTTTGACGAATCCTCCCCTCTTTACACCGGAAAAACCATCGCCCGCCGCGACTTCAAAGCCCTCGTCGTCCGCAGCTCCAACGGCCACGAACAAATTCGTTACCGCACCGAACTCACCCTTGAATTCGACGGCCAAAAATACCCAACCATGTTCACCCTCGCCAACCGCTCGCGCAACAACTTCCCCGTCCTCATCGGTCGCAAAACCCTCAGCGGCCACTTTCTCGTCGACGTCTCCATCCGTAACGTCGAAAAACCCAAAAACCCCAAGTCTCGTGGCCTCAATGACGAACTCGTAAAAGACCCCTACGCGTTCCATCAAAAATATGGTATAATATAGGAACTTTCGCCGGATTACCCCGTGAAAGCCAAAAGGAGAACCCATGAAAATCGCTATTTTATCTAATGGCCCCGCCAACTACTCCACCTCCCGCCTCGTCGAGGAGGCTAAAAACCGTGGCCACGAAGTAGAAGTTATCAAATACAAAAACTGCTACCTCTCGCTTGATGATAAACACCCGTACGTTTTTTATGAAGGCGAAAAGCTCACTGGCTTTGACGCCATCATCCCTCGCATCGCCAACTACATGACCCGCTACGGCTGCGCCATCGTTCGCCAGTTCGAAATGCAAGGCGTCTGGACCGCTTCCAGCTCCATCGCCATCACTCGCGCTCGCGACAAACTGCGCTCCGCCCAGATTCTCGCCAAGTTCGACGTTGACATGCCCAAGACCCTCGTCTCGCGCAACACCGCCGACATCGACGACCTCATTGACCAAATCGGCCTCCCTGTCATCATCAAACTCGCGACCGGCACTCACGGCAACGGCGTCGTCCTTGCCGACACCAAAAAGGCCGCCAAGTCCGCCCTCCAGGCTTTCTACCTCTACAACGAAGACGGCACCAACATCCTTCTCCAAGAATACATCAAAGAATCCGCCGGCACCGACATTCGTGCCTTCGTCGTCGGCAACCACGTCGTCGCCTCCATGCAACGCCAATCGCTCGATGATGACTTCCGCTCCAATCTTCACAAAGGTGGCTCTGGCACCCCGATTAAACTCACCGACGAAGAAAAGAAAGTTGCTTTGAAGGCCGCCAAGGCTATGGGCCTCCACGTCGCCGGCGTCGACCTTATGCGCTCCGAGCGTGGCCCGCTCGTCCTCGAAGTCAACGCTTCGCCTGGCTTCGGCATCGAAAAAGTCACCGGCCGCGACGTCGCCTCAAAAATCATTGAATACGTCGAGCACAACGCTCCGCGCAAAAACGGCAAAGACCGCGTCGGCGCGTAACAATATCGCAAAGAATCATAAAATAGCCTCCGTCAAAAGAGGCTATTTTGTGTTATAATATCTCTATGCACCCGTAGCTCAGTGGATAGAGCACTGGTTTCCGGTACCAGGTGTCGCAGGTTCGACTCCTGTCGGGTGTGCCAACAGGGGTCCACCCCTGCAAAATCCCTCTTGACTCCCATATATATATAATATATAATAGCAACATACAGATATTGACCGGCCCGGAAGGGTCGGGCGTTTTAGTATTAGACCCTAAAAATCATAACAGAAAGGAAAACATGGAAGGTCTCGACCTCAAACAAATGACTGCGATGGTTAAAGTCATCGCCGAAGAAAAAAATCTCCCCGAAGAAACCGTCCTCGACGTGATTCAAATGGCAATCGCCGCCGCCTGGCGCAAGGACAACGGCGACAAAGACATGAACGTCCGCGCCGTTTTGAACGTCAACACTGGCGAAGCCGACGTTTACGTCACCCGCACCGTCATCGAAGCTGGCCTTGCCTTCAACCCCGCCACGGAAATCCCCGCCGACGACCCGAAGGCCAAAGGCAAAAACGTTGGCGACGAAGTTGAAGAAAAACACAAAGTCACCGGCTTCGGCCGCGTCGCCTCTCAAACCGCTAAACAAGTCGTCATCCAACGCCTCCGCGAAGCTGAACGCGAAGCCGTCCTTGCCATGTACGAAGACAAAATCGGCACCGTCGTCACTGGCACTGTCGCCCGCGTCGAGCGCAACATCGTCCGCGTCGACCTCGGCCGCACCACCGGCATCATGCCTCGCTCCGAACAAATCGACGGCGAATATTACTCCATCGGCTCGCGCATCAAAGTTTACATCAAAGGCATCGAGCGCAGCGAACATGGCGCCGGCCTTCTCCTCTCCCGCGGCTCTGCCGAGTTCATTGAATATCTCTTCCGCCAAGAAGTCCCTGAACTAGAAAACGGCACCGTAGAAATCCGCGGCATCGCTCGTGAAGCTGGCCGCCGCACCAAAATCGCCGTCATGTCCACCGTCCCCGGCGTCGACCCAGTCGGCACCTTCGTCGGCGGTCGCGGTGTCCGCGTCCAAGCCGTCATGAACGAAATCGGCGAACGCGAAAAAATCGACATCATCACCTGGTCTGACAACGCTTCCGAATACATCCGTGAAGCCCTCTCCCCGGCCGAAGTCATCAAAGTTGAGATTAACGGCAAAAAGGCCAAAATCTTCGTGTCGGAAGACCAACAGTCCATCGCCATCGGTCGTCAAGGCCAAAACGTCCGCCTCGCCTCGAAGCTCACTGGCTTCGACCTCGACATCGAACTCGCCAAGGCCCCAGAAAAGAAAAAGGAGAAAAACGTCGAAGACTCCCTCCTCTCCGCCATCGAAGACGCCACCGAGGAAGAAGCAAAAGTCGAAGAATAACCCAAAAATCCCCCGACAAGGGGGATTTTTCTTGCCCTTGACAACAAACCGCTTACGGAGTAAAATATTAAACAATTATTTCACTTGTTTTTAACAACCCTATTTAACCAAAGGAATCTATGAATCAATCTGAACAAGAGCGCCGCGCGCGCCTCCTAAAACAGGGCGCCGAACGTCTCCCCGACATCAAAAAACGCTTCGAAGAAGCCCAAAAACGCAACTTCAACTCCAACTTCGCCCCTGGCGGTAAAGACGCCAAACTTGTCGCGCCCAAGGCCAAAAAAGCCAAAAAATCCCCCAAGCCCGCCGCCTCCAAGAAAAAGAAAAAACAACCTGCGCCTAAATCCGCCGCAGAAAAACGCAAGGTCAACCTCTCCGTTTCTACCCGCAAAGGCGAAATGGTTCACCACCAACGCATGCTAAGCCAGGACGTCAACGCCCAGGCCACTCAACACATCATCGGCATCCCTGTTAACAAATCCCGCTACAACGGCTACAAAGGCCAACAAGTCACCAACGGCATGCTCAAATCCGCTCGCCCCGACCCAGACGCCGTCCGCATCATCCCCATCGGCGGCCTCGGAGAAATCGGCATCGGCAAAAACATGACCGTCATCGAATATAAAAACGAAATGATTGTCGTTGATATGGGCGTCCTCTTCGCCGACGGCGACTACCCCGGCGTCAACTACCTCATCCCTGACATCAAATACCTAGAAGACAACAAAAACAACGTCAAGGCCATCCTCTTCACTCACGCTCACCTCGACCACATCGGCGCCTGTCGCCACCTCCTGCCCAAGTTCAACCCCACTACGCCCATCTACGCCACCGAATTCACCATCGGCATGATTAAAAAACAAATGTCCGAGCTTGATGACGAACCCGACCTCAACTACATCTCCGTCGACCCGTTCAAACACGAAAAAATCCAGGTCAGCGAACACTTCTCCGTCGAATTCATCCACACTCTCCACTCCATCCCCGGCAACGCCGCCATCGTCGTCCGCACCCCCAACGGCGTCATTTACCTCTCCGGCGACTGGCGTCACGAAGCCAACCCTGTCGGCGTCCAAACCGACTACGCCCGCATCGACGAAATCGTCAAAACAGAAGGCATCTCCCTCCTCGTCAACGAATCCACCAACATCGACTCCCCCGGCAAACATCCCCACTCCGAATTTGACGTCGGAGAAAACCTCGGCCGCGTCATGGACCATTACGCCAACGGCCGCGTCATCGTCTCTTGCTTCTCCTCCCAAATTGGCCGCATCGAACTCGTGCTCAAAGAAGCCCACGCCCGCGGGCGCAAAGTCGCCTTCTCCGGCTTCTCCATGATTAACAACGTCGAGGTCGCGTTAAGGGCTCACGCCATCAAAGTCCCCAAAGACACCATCATGAAAATGGAGGACATCATCAAGCTCCCTGACGAAAAAATCTGCATCGTCTGTACCGGCTCCCAGGGCGAGCTTAACGCCGTCTTAAACCGCATGATTACCGGCGCCCACAAACACATCAAAATCAAACCGACCGACACCATCGTCTTCTCCTCCAACCCGATTCCGGGCAACGAGCCTCACGTCGTCTCGACCGTCGGCGGCTTACTCCGCGAAGGCGCCACCGTCATCCAAAACGGCAAATCTCACATCACTAACCTCGGCCCGCTCCATCTTTCCGGCCACGCCTACTACGAAGACCACGTCGAATTCGTCACCCGCCTAAACCCCCAAAACTACATGCCTTACCACGGCGAATTCTACATGCTTCAGCACAACGCCGAAATGGCAGAAAACGTCGTCGGCATCCCACGCGACCGCATCATCCTCTCCGACAACGGCGACATCGTCGAACTCCGCCCCGACCACACCATCCACAAAAACGGCCGCATCCACGTCGGCAACAAACTCTTCGACGACGCCGACCAGCCCGTCCACGAAGCCGTGGTCAAAGACCGCATCCACATC
>CAYODV010000019.1:0-13737 GCA_964402915.1 uncultured Candidatus Saccharibacteria bacterium | reverse complement strand
TGCTCTGCGTAAAGTCAGCTAGTTCCAAATCCAAGTTCTGGACCATCCAGCAGTTGCCATCGGCAAGACGGCGGACGAGGTAGTCTTTATCGTCACGATTATCTGCCAGGGCAAAAGTACCAAGCATCAGTTCGTCTGCCGCTGCACCGGTTGCGAGTTCGGTACCGGTACCGGTATAGTCGTAGATTTTGGCATTTGTACCGAGCGTCGTGCCCCACTTGTTCGTCATCTTACAAATGTTCGTCGTCATATCTTGCATATAGTAAGCAACTTTACCATTCGTCGCGCCGTGCAGCGCTACGTTTTCCGTGAAGCGCGGGTCGGTATAGACAGCCGCAGCGCCGTAAGTTGAACCGGTGTTCGGGAAGTAGCTTTGGAGACCAGCATAAGTAATCGTGGCAACGTCGTAGGTCGTAGAATTATACTCGTAAGTATAGTGGGAAAGATAATCGAAGTTATAGCGGGCAATGTGTACCCAAATGTCGTAGGAACCGTTGCCACTACCGTCTTCAGCTGCATTTGACGGCAAAGTACATTGGATGCTCGACCGTGTCGTCGTATCGCCAGAGGCTACGGATAGCGAGTTAGCTACCTTCGGACAAGCGACCGTACCAGAAATCGCCGCAAGCTGGGTAGCAGTTTTATCGTAATCGAACTTGCTCTGCGTTGAGTCATAAAGCGCACTGTGAGGAACGAGGGTAATCGTAAAGTCGTCTTCACTCAAGGTTTCTGTCGCTACGCTGTGCGTAAGGTCAAATTCTACCTTAAGGTTATTACCGGATGCAACGAACTCATCGCCCGAACGAAGCAGATTGCCAGAAACCGTATCAAGTGCGTCGCTAGAAGCAACTGCCGTATAGAGAACCTTATTTTGATAAGTACCGGAGAGGACATCAGTATCCACTGCGACACCGTAATATATGTCAAAGTGATTATTAGTATCGCTACCGGTCGTGCCATCAAATCCTTTGGCATTGTTAGTGGATGCCGTCCAGATTTGTTGCGGAGCAGTTACTGCAGGCACACCCGCCCAAAGCGAATCCGTATAAGTATTAGCGGCCGTACCGGTCGAACCGGAAGTAATCGTCGTATCAGTCACCAGCGCAAGTTCCGCTGAGCCTTCGCTACCATTGAAGTCGCTAGCACCCGTTACGCCACCATCAGTTCCGGCGTTCGGAACGTTATAGCCCCAGCCTTTGTTAGCGCGAGCCAGGAAGGTGGTAGGATTATCGATGCCGTTAGTGGAGGAGGAGATGGCCGGAATGTTGACCGAGCTGTCGGTTACGGCACTATCGCCAGAACCAGAAGTAACGAGGTTAAGGCCAAGTGTCTCGCCAGCCATAGAAAGATATACCGCAAAGTATTTACCGGAGGTCGTAACGCTAATACCTTTCTTAATTACTCGTAAAGAGCCGTAGCTCGTATTCGCAACCTTTGAAGTCGGAATAATATTGCCGAATTCTACATCGCCCGAACCAGTACTGCCATAGTCGCCGTAATTAGGGTTAAGCGTCAGTGTCGCTGCGCTCCAATCGACCTCGGCCGACGCCAACTCGGCCGCCGAAGCTTCGGAGACGAGGATTGGAACGACCAAAAACGCGACAGCAAAAACCACCATCGCAACAATCGAAGCACGCAACCACTCTCCAGCGCGCTTCAACTGATTAACGTTGTCAAACTTTTGGGTATTACTCATTGTCCTCCTATTCATAAGCTCTATTATAACGCGCTCATGCTCCAAAAGTCAACACTAAATTCCCTACATTTTCCAAAAAACATTCCGCTCAAGTTTTACATTTTTCTCGTCTTGCGCTACAATTTCTACCGAGGATACATCGGGAGGCGCGCTAGACAAGAAAGTTTAGAGCCAAAGGTCAGTCCCGCGGACGTCTAAACACGAAATTCGTCTCCGCCCCCGACTTCCTCTTTTTTGTTCAGCTTTACTCCGCGTAGCCCGTCACCACGGCATTCGGCATGCTCGCCGCCACCTCGTTCGTCTCTGCCGAAGCCAGGCTCGTCAGTCTCGCCCGCTCCACATTCAAATCCTCTTGCTTCGCCTGCCACTCCGCAATCTCACTCTCAATCCCGGAAAGCTCATAGTCATAGCTCGTCGCCTTCGTTCCCTGAGTTACATAAATCAAACCCACCACCAGCACTAAGATTCCAAGAATCACACTCTGGCTCACACTCCCCAAAGTTTTCGGGGTATGCCTAACAATGTTGCGGTTCCGCACCCACATCGAACTAGATTCTCGCATGTTTTTGTCTCGCTGTTTTTCCTTTTTATTTTGATATATGTAACTTAGTCCGAACCGGGTCTTCCAGGAACAGAGCTATAAGTGCCCTGGTCCCGGTTCGGGAAGGTCATAAATTAACACACTCTTTTTATTTAAGACTCCGCAACCATTTAGTTGTGGCAGCCCTTTCGGGCCATGTCTCCCCCAGCCCCCAGTGCGCTAATTCTAGTAAAAATGAACTTTCACCTTAGTTGCACGGCTTTTGTTGGAAACCACGATTTGCTTTGGCATAATATATGCTCCTTTTTGTTTATTTTTATTTTTTATTTTTATCAATTCCACTCGCTCAAAAATGCTCCACACTCCACCACCTCAATCTTCTCCAGCTTCAGCGACGCCTCGCTGCCCTCAATTTCGCACTTCTGCTTCGTGGGTTGATAACTAATTCATCCGCGCCCGCAATTATTGGCGCCTTCGTCAAAACCAAAAGTTCACTCTCCTCTCCAAATTCGCTCGCTTCCTTAAAATACTGCTTCACCAACCTGTCCTCAAGACTATGAAAGGTAATAATCGCCACTCTCCCTCCGGGTTTCAGCACCTTCGGTAGTAGCGGCAAGGTCTTCTCAATTATTCCAAGTTCATCGTTCACTTCAATCCTAATCGCCTGAAACACTCTCGTCGCCGGATGCGTCTTCGAATAGCGGGACTTGCTCTTCACAAATTCCGCCAGCTCCAACGTCGTCCTAAACGGCCGTGCGTGTACAATTTCCCTGGCTAACCGCTTCGCATTCCCTGGCCTCTCCTCTCCATACTTCGTCAAAATCTCTGCCAGCTTCCCTTCCGGATAATGGTTCACCACTCTCTCGGCGTCTAGCGTCTGTGTCCTGTCCATCCGCATATCAAGCGGCCCTTCTTTAGAAAAAGAAAACCCTCTTTCTGCCTTGTCTAATTGCGGGGAAGAAACTCCAAAATCCGCCAGTATCAAATCGAAAGTTTTACCACACTCTACTAAGTTTAGCACCGAACTATAAAAGTCGCCGTTCACGATTTCTGGAGATTCGCCATTTTGGTACTTCTCTCTCAAAAACTTCACCGCAAACGCATCTCGGTCAATTAAAACCGACTCCTTATAATTCCGTGTTAAATCCAAAACTTCGCTCGCATGCCCTCCGTACCCCGCCGTCAAGTCCAAATACGACTCGCCCGGTCTTGGGTCAAGAACCTTGAGCACTTCCGAAAGTAACACCGGTTTATGAAGCTCTTCCATATACCTCTATTATAACATAGAGTTATACGCTTCTTCGTTCGTTTGAGAACGCTTAACAAGAAATTTCAGCGTTTTTGTGTTTGTTTGATTTTTGTTTTCCTTTACACTAGATCTACCGCAATCTGTTGGGACAAGCCCAGCTCATATTGCGGCCGTTGAGAGATTATTGTGTAATCGGTTTTAGAGTTTTAATTGGGAGGTGTTAGTTTTAGAAAGAACTGACGATTTTGGTGACGCGTATCGTTAAAGGTAACCGCGCGCCAAAACTCCCTGTTAATCGTTCTCAAACAGATATTAATGTTCGTTTCGTAGATAGTTTTTTGTTTTTCGTTTTTATTTATGACTTCTACTTGCCTTTAAGTATAAACACTTTCAAACAAAAAATCAAGCCCCTTTTTGACTTTTTTCGGCTTGATTTTCTGCTACTTTTCCACAACCTTGTGGAAAAGCAATCGCGAGCGGGGAGAATTTCGCTTTCTGTGGGGTGTCCGGAGGTTACGACCGAGGATGAAGGCCCCGTAGCCCCGTGACGACGGGCGCGAAGGAGGCCGGCCCCACAAAAGCGAATTCGACCGCAAGCAAGCAATATGTGTTATAATGTAGAAAATTAAGCGAGGTATTTATGGAAGAAAAATCATTTGATGTATTCTTATGGGCCAACGAAGTCGATGAAATCAAAAACAACGTCTCCGTTGAACTGTTTTTATTCAACAAAAACTATACGCCCTACAAAGTTCGCTACTCCGATAAACTCACCAGCTCTGTCAAAGCCATGTTTATGCAGGAAGCTACGAGCTACATCATTAAAGAAGCCGACAAAGGCCTTGAGTGCCGCGAATACGAAAAATCCGACGGCGAAGACAAAGTCATTTACAGAACAAAATTAGAAAACGTCGGTCGCGCCGAAACCCTCATTCACCTCATCGAAAACGAATATAAAGACATTGACTTTTTCAGCGATAACGAGTATGAATTCAAAAAAATCAAAGGCATCATCGCCAAATTCACCTACCCTGGCGGCGACGCCGGCACTAAAACTTTCTACATCGCCAAAGCTCTCTCCGCTTCCGCCGCCTTAAAAGGTGCCACCAGCTGGGAGCTCAACGGCGAATCTTTCGAACCATTCTCTGCCGAAGTCGCCATCAAAATGCCCGAAGACAACCAAGTCGCCATCATTGACCATACTATTATCGTCTTCAACCAGACCAAGTTCGAAGCCCTCTTCCAATACGACTACAAATCTCAAGTCCTCGCCGAAGCCAAAGCTAAAGAACTCCAAGAAAAATACAAGCTCTCCTTCTCCGAAGGTCTCACTCTCGACGCCCTCCTCCAAGACAAAAAACCTCTTCTCAAAAAAATCCAAAATCTTGACATCGCCGAAGCCATGACCCAAGAACAAATGCTCGACTACTCCGACGAAATGCAACTCGACCTCATGACCGACGATGACAAATCCATCATCATCATGGACGACCGCGACCTCACTATGTTTGTCAACCTCTTAAACGAAGACTACTACGTCTCCCCCATCACCGGCCTTCGTTACGAAATCAAATCCAAAAAATTGATGAGTGAACCCGACGGCGGCGAGCCTCCACGCGGCTAAGTCCACACCGGCAAATCGTCTTCCGGGAACGGGTCAAAATCGTCAGCATAATCCGACATCTCATCATAATCATTCGCACCATACGGGTCAAACCCAAGCTCGGTCAAAAACCTCGACGGACTTCCCCAGTTCCGCCCCCCAAAGCTAAACCTGCTCTGCGCCCAGGTCAAAAACAAATCCTCCATCGCTCGCGTCATCCCCACATAAGCCAATCTCCGCTCCTCCTCCAGCTCCGCCTCTTCCTCCGCTCGGCTACTCGGAAACAACCCTTCCTCCAACCCCACCATAAACACCACCGGAAACTCCAGCCCCTTCGCCGCATGTAGCGTCATCAGCGTCACGCTATTCTTCCCTGACGCCTCATCCGCACTCGACATCAGCGCCGCATCCGCCAAAAACTCCTCCAGCGTCTCATACTTCGACGCATTATCCGCCAGAACCACCAAGTTCCCCATCCGCTCCTTCCCTGCCGGCGTCCCGTCATCAAGCAGCGTCGCAAAATCAAAATACTTCACAGCCAGCTCCACCACCTCCGCCGGCATTCCCGCCCTTTGCCCCACTTGCTCCGCTAGGTTCACTAACCGCATCACCCCCGCCCGCGCCTTCGCCGACAAACTATCCAGTAGCTCCTTATCACCAAGCCTCCCTCCCTGGTCCAGGTGAACAAAAATTTTGCTCAAACTCTTCTCCCCCACCCCAGAAAGCACATTCCTCGCCACTCTCTCAAGCGCCACCTTATCTCTCGGATTCACGAGCAGATGCAAAATCGCCAGCACATCTTTCACCTCTCTCCGGTCATAAAACCGCACCCCGCCCACGATTTTATACGGAATCCTCATCTCAATAAACGCCTTCTCAAACGCATAACTCTGCGCATTAGTTCGATACAGCACCGCAAAATCCGCAAAATCTCGCTTCTCGCTCATCCGGAGGATCTGCCTCGCCACATACCTCGCCTCATCTGCTTCGTCCCGCGTCGTCTTAAACGTCACCGGATCGCCTTCGCCTGCCTCCGTATAAAGCACTTTCTCGCTTCGCTGCTTATTCTGGTTAATAATCTTCTGCGAAGCCTCTAGAATATTCCCCGTCGACCGATAATTCTGCTCCAGCTTAATCACCTTCGCCTCCGGAAAATCCTTCGTAAAGTTCAAAATATTCGTAAAATCCGCCCCCCGCCACGAATAAATACTCTGCCAATCGTCCCCCACCACACAAATATTATGTCGCTCGTTCACGAGTAACTTCACCAGCATATACTGCACGTGGTTCGTATCTTGATACTCGTCAATCAAAATATGTTGGAATCGCTCCCGCCACTTCTCTCTCACGCTTGCGTTTTCCCGAAAAAGTTTCAAAGCTCGCAACAATAAATCATCAAAGTCAAGCGCCGCCGCCGCTTGCTTTTCTCGCTCATACATTTTATAAATCTTCGCCACCGCCTTCTGATTCGGATAATACGCCGTCTCCGCATACTCCTCCGGCCCCACGCCTTCGTTCTTCGCCTTGGAAATCATAGCAAGCACGCTCTTCGGCTTCAACATCTTATTATCAACTTTAAGCTCCTTCATCGCCCGCCGCACCAGCGTCGCCTGGTCATCCGCATCATAAATCGTAAAATTCTTGTCCAGCCCCGCCGCCTCCCACTCCCGCCGCAAAATCTTCACACACACCCCATGGAACGTCCCCATAAATGGCATAAAGTTACGAGAAATCGAAGCGGGCTGAGGAGGTTCGATTTGGGGGTGTCCGGAGGTTACGACCGAGGATGAAGGCCCCGTAGCCCCGTGACGACGGGCGCGAAGGAGGCCGGCCCCCAAACGAACTTCCTCTGACCGCAGACTCCATAGTCTCTCCCTCATCTCGTTAGCAGCTTTATTCGTAAAAGTCACCGCCAGAATATTCGACTCTGGCACCCCATGCTTCAACAAATTCGCAATCCTATGAGTCAAAGTCTTGGTTTTTCCACTGCCAGCTCCAGCAAGTATCAGCAAAGGGCCATCAAGGCTTTGGACTGCTTCTAGTTGTTGTGGATTTAAATTTTGAAATATATTATTCATAATTTATAAATTAAGGTTTATTGTTTGCGAGGCGAGGCAATAGGATTTTTGAGGCATTATATCGGGTGCGCTTGCGCACGCCGGTGAGCCCAAGTCCGAACAGGCTGTGGGTGTGGGGTGCCCACACCTGTGAGGACATGACGGCGAACATGCCGAAAAAATTCTGTTGCCGTCAGCCTCGCCTATCAAGCTAAAGTGTCTCAATATCGGCCCCTAAAGTTTTTAGTCTTTCAGAAAAATCTTGATACCCCCGCTTAATCATATAGACATTACGGAGTATCGACTTCCCCGGCGCCGCTAACATCGCCAGCAGTATCACCACCGCCGGCCTCAGCGCCGGTGGCGCCATCATCTCCGCCGGCCGGAAATTCGTCTCCCCCTCCACATACACCCGGTGCGCATCAAGTAGCTCCACCTTCACATTAAGATTAGACAGCTCCGTCGTATAAATCGCCCGATTCTCAAACACCCAGTCATGAATCAACGTCCGCCCCTTCGCCGTCGCCGCAATCACCGAAAAGAACGGCAAATTATCAATATTTAACCCCGGAAACGGCATCGGATGAATTTTGTCAACCGGCGCCCTCAGCCGCGACCGCTTCACCGTCAAGTCCACCAGCCGCGTCCGCCCATTCCTCGCCTTATACTCCTCACTCCGGGAAATACAAGCCCCCATATCTTTCAACACCTCCAGCTCCACCTCCAAAAACTCCACCGGCGCCCGAAGAATCTCAATCTCGCTCTTTGTCACCAGCCCCGCCGCAATCAAACTCATCGCCTCAATCGGGTCTTCGCTCGGACAATACTCCACATCTTTATCAATCCGCGGCACCCCCACCACCGTCAAATTCGTCGTCCCCACGCCCTTAATCTCCACGCCCAACTTCTCCAAAAAGAAACACAAATCCTGCACCATATAGTTCGAACTCGCCCCCACAATTCGCGTTTCACCCGGATACTTCGCCGCCGCCATCAGCGCATTCTCCGTCACCGTATCTCCCCGCTCTATAAGCACAATCTTCTTCGGGTCAAACACCCCATCCGCCCCCGTCGAAGCCAACTGCTCGCGGTCCACAGAAATCTTATAAAACCCACTCTTCCCCTTTGCGTCCACCGTCACGCCAAACTCGTTTAGAACCTTCAGATGCGGCGTAATCGTCCGCGTCCCCAGCGAACAACCCCCCGCATAGGGCAGCTCAAACTCATCAAACTTGTGTAAAAGCGGCCCCATAAACATCAAAATCGACCGCGTCCGCCGCGCCGCCTCCACGTCAATCTTCTCCAACTTCAATTCATCT
Organism: uncultured Candidatus Saccharibacteria bacterium; assembly: GCA_964402915.1. Lineage (GTDB taxonomy): Bacteria > Patescibacteriota > Saccharimonadia > Saccharimonadales > Saccharimonadaceae > Nanosyncoccus. The sequence goes on along the minus strand of CAYODV010000019.1, from coordinate 5,272 downwards.
GGTGATATAATTTCCAGGTCTTTTCCCCCATTCACCCACGTCAGCTTCACCCCTACGCTCTCCAAAACTTCAATAATTCTATACACTTCTTCAATCTTCGCCAGACCTTTGAGCACCGTCCGCCCGCAGTTTAAGAGCGACGCACAAAGCAGCGCCACCGCCGCATTCTTGCTCGTATTCACCGTAATACTTCCGTGCAAAACTTTCCCCCCATGAATCACATAACTCTGCGCCGCCTCGTCCGCAACAGAGAGAATTTGCTGCCCCAGCACCTCAGAAAGCCGCTTCACCATGGAAAGCGACACATTCTGCTGCCCCTTCTCAATCCGGTGAATCGCCGACTGGCTCGTCCCCACTTTCTCCGCCAGCTCCGCTTGCGTCCAAGCTCGCTCCTGCCGCGCGCGCTCCACCGCCCGGCCAATTTGCATTTGATAACTCATCACATCTCCACTTTTCTTACTCATTCTCCCATTATATCACAAAATAAATAAAAATTACGAATTTACTAATTCTGCATAACTCTGCAAAACTTCGCTTTTCTGATCCAAACTCTCAAACGTCTTCACCACTTCCGACCTCAAAGCTTCAACCGCATCCTTCTCTCCAAGCTCCGCCTCAATCTTCGCATAATACCCATCAAGCTTCTCAATCTTGTCCAGATACATCATCGTCCCCTCATCCATCTTAATCTCCTGTCTTCTCCTCGAAATCTCCGCCACTTGCTTAAACCCAAGTTGCAAAACTATATTCGCCGCCTCCGTATAATCCTTCACCACCGTTTCATGCACCACCTCCACATTCGCATCCTCAATATGCCGCTTCAAAATCAAACTATACCTCGCCGGCCTGTCCACCGCCTTCATCTCCGTCCGCATCACCATCCGCGGATACCCTCCGCCCCGCTGATAGCTCCGCGGCACATACACTCGGTCGTGTTGCCAATAAATCGGCCCAAAATCCATCCCCATCTCAGTCAACTTATTCTCAAACGCCTCACGGCTACTTAGCTTCACTTTCACAACAACTTTTTTCATCTTCTCTCCTTTCTAATTTTTCGGCACTTCTGCCCCCGCTCGCGCCTTGTTCGCCCACTCATCGGCCAACTCGTTCATCTCCGTCCCCACATGCCCCCGCGTAAAATTCAGCCGCACCGAATAACGATTATAAAGCCCCCACGCTCGCTTCACCAGCTCCAAATTCTTAATCTCCCCACCCTTCTTCGTCCAACCTCGCAGCTCCCACCCCCGCGCCCACTGCGTTAGCACATTCACCCAAAACTCTGAATCTGTATAAATCTCGCACCCTTCTTCGCCCGCATACTCCATCGCCGCAATCAACGCCATCCCCTCCATCCGAATATTCGACGACTTCGCCTCCCGCCCCAGGCACACCGGCCGCCCGTTTTCTATCACGGCATAACCCCCCGGCCCCGGATTCGGGCTCGCACTGCCATCTGTCCACAAAACTTTTGTCATGCTATAATTTTATCATAATGTCCGATAATAAAAAACCGCCCGAAAAACCCACCGAATCTGACCGCATCCAGCGCGCCGTCGAACTTGCCACCAAGGCTCACGACGGTCAACTCCGCAAAACCGGCGAACCCTACATCATCCACCCTCTCGCCGTCAAAAAAATCCTTGAAGAATGGCAAATGGACGAAGACACCATCATCGCCGGCATCCTCCACGACACCATCGAAGACACCGACCTCACCCTAGACGACATCAAAACCGAATTCGGCGAAACCGTCGCCTTCCTCGTTGACGGCGTCACCAAACTCGGCCAAGTCCGCAAAAACATGAACGGCATCGACACTTACCTCCCAGAAACCAAAGACAACTTCCTCCGCCTCATGATTGCCACTGGAAACGACATTCGCGTCCTCATCATCAAACTCGCCGACCGCCTCCACAACGCCCGCACCCTCTCCGCTCTCCCGCCCGACAAACAAAAGAAAATCGCCCTAGAAACCCTGGAAATCTTCGCCCCGCTCGCCGACCGACTCAACATGGGGCGTCTCCGCGTCGAACTCGCCGACCTCGCCTTCTCCTACGTTGACCCCAAACGCTATGAATATCTCAAAAACCTCATTGAAGAAACCAACAAACAAGCCGCCAAATCCTTAAAACAAATCGAACAAGAAGTCTCCGACCTCCTGAAAAAAGAAAAAATCGACTTTGAAATCTCCGGCCGCATCAAATCCGTTTACTCGCTCCACAAAAAACTCGCCAAATACAACCAAAACATGGGCGAAATCTACGACATCACCGCCCTTCGCATCATCGTCCCCGACATCACCTCTTGCTACCTCGCCCTCGGCCTTCTCCACTCCCTCTACACCCCCATGAACGGCCGCATCAAAGACTACATCGCCAAACCCAAACAAAACGGCTACCAATCTCTCCACACCACCGTCATCACCAAAAACAAAAAAATCGTCGAGTTCCAAATCCGCACTCGCGAAATGCACGAATACGCCGAACGCGGTCTCGCCGCCAGCTTCTACTACAACGAACAAAAACTCACCGAAAACTACAAAGCAGGCAAAATCGAACACCTCCCCACCAACCTCCTCTGGATTACCGAACTTCAAGAAGCCGCCGCCAAACTCAAAGAAGGTAAAAAAGTTGACATGAAAAAACTCCGCCTCAACCTCTTCGCCGACAAAATCTTCGTTTACACCCCGAAGGGCGACATCATTGACCTCCCCAAAGGCTCCCTCCCCCTCGACTTCGCCTTCCGCCTCCACTCCGAAATCGGCGGCCACGTCTCCGGCGTCAAAATCAACGGCAAAATGAGCAACTTAAACCGCCGCCTGGAACAAGGCGACGTCGTGGAAATCTTAACCAGCAAAAACCAAACCCCCAAGGAATCCTGGCTCTCCAAAATCATCACTCCCCACGCCCGCCAAAAACTAAAACAGCTATTACCAAAAGAATCTTAAATAGGATTTTTGGATTATAAAAAATAATTCTTGACTAAAAATTCCAATCCAAAAATCCTATTTTGGATTCTTTTTATGTTATAATATTTAGTATGGCTATCGTAATCTGCATTACGAATCAAAAAGGAGGTGTCGGCAAAACTACTACTGCCGTCAACCTTGGCTATTACCTCGCCAAGGACAGATTCCGCACCCTTCTCGTCGACCTCGACCCTCAAGGCAACGCCACTTCCGGCCTCGGCCTGGACAAATCCGAACTCGAATGTAGCATGGTCGAAGTCATGCTCGGACGAATCGCCCTCGAAGGCGCCATCCAACCGACCAAACACAAACTCCTCGACCTCGCCCCCACCACCCCCGACCTCGCTAACGCCGAAATCGAACTTGTCAACCAAAAAGGCAAATTCACTATTCTCAAAAACGCCCTCGCCCGCGTCGCAAATGACTACGATTACATCATCATCGACTCTCCCCCTTCCCTCTCCCTCCTCACGGTCAACGGCATGATCGCCTCCAACTACCTCCTCCTCCCCGTCCAAACCGAATTTTACGCCCTTGAAGGTGTCGCCCAACTCCTCGAATCCATGAAACTCGTCCGCAAAGCCATGAACCCGAACCTCCAACTCCTCGGCGTCCTCGCCACCATGTACGACAAACGTACTTCCCTCTCCGCCCAAGTCCTCGCCGAAATCAGAAAATACTTCAAAGACAAAACCTTCGACACTACCATCCCGCGCAACGTCCGCATCGCCGAGGCCCCCAGCCACGGCGCCCCCGTCGGCGAATATGATAAATTCTCTAAAGGCGCCCGCGCCTACAAAGACTTCGCCCGCGAAGTTGAATTACGCACTCAGAAAGGAGCAAACTAACCATGTCTATGTCTAAAGGCCTCGGCCGCGGCTTCGAAAGCCTCATCCCCACCGATTTAATCGACGAAGAATTTGACCCCACCTCCACGGAAGACGAAAAACTCAGTCAACTCCTTGACCTCCCTCTTGAAAAAATCTCCCCCGACCCCGACCAACCCCGCAAAAACTTCGACCCCGAAGCTCTCCAGGCTCTCGCCGACTCCATCAAAATCTCCGGCGTCCTCCAGCCCATCGTCGTCGTCCGCACCGGTCAAACTTACCAAATCGTCGCCGGCGAACGCCGCTTCCGCGCCGCTTCCCTCGCCGGCCTGGGGACCATCCCCGCCATCGTCCGCACGCTAGACGCCCAAAACCGCCTCGAACTCTCCGTCATCGAAAACGCCCAGCGCGAAGATTTGAACGCCCTGGAGCTCGCCACCGCCTACGCTAAACTCCGGACTCAATTCAACCTCACCCCCGCAGAAATCGGCGCCCGCATCGGCAAAAACGAATCCACCATCAAAAACACCCTCCGCCTCCTTGAACTCCCCGACTTCGCCAAAAAGGCCATGGTTGAACACAACCTCTCGGAGGCCGTCATGCGCCCCCTCATCACCCTCCCCGAAGATCAACTAAAATCCATCTTGCCCAAAGTCATCTCCGAAAACTGGACTGCCAAACAAGTCGAATCCTACCTCCACGCCAAAAAACCCAAATCTTCCGCCGCCGCCGTCAAAGCTTCGCTCAACTACGACCGCGAACAAACCCTCACTAAAAAACTCGGCGCCAAAAAAATCAAAATCACCTCCAAATCCATCACCATCACATTCAAGAATAACAAGGAGTTAGAAGGACTGCTTGCATCCTTTTCGAAACAATAAAAAGTTTTGGCCAGCAGTCAAAATAACTCGAGTACCATTTGCGAGCACGAGCTTGCCTCCGCGCGGAGCAAATAGGCTACTCGACGTTATTTTGACGACTGCGACAAAACTTCCGTTGAGAAAAGGACTGCGAGCAGTCCTTTTCTACTAAGCGATTTTCTCGATTTTGATTTCCGAATAACGTTGGCGATGGCCATTCTCTTTATGAACACGCTTCTTCGAATGATAGCGAATCACGCGAACTTTCTCGCCTTTAACCTCCGCCTCGACAACCTTCGCCTTCACCTTCACGCCCTTCACAATCGGCGTTCCAACGGTAGTTTTATCACCGTCGATAAGAAGCAAAGCATCAGTTTCGAGCTCTTTCGTTCCTTCCGGGAGGAGGTCCACCCGTAGGGTCTCACCTTCGGCGGCAACATATTGCTTACCACCTACTAAAATGACTGCTTGTTTCATATTGTCCTTTGTTTATATCCTTAAAAGTATATCATAAAAAATAATTTTACACAAGAGAACAAAATTATTAGATTTTTGGATTATAAAAAATTTTTACAATGAATTATTTTTGGTTTAGTCGTTTCGAGCACGCGTCCCAT
>CAYODV010000018.1:0-15436 GCA_964402915.1 uncultured Candidatus Saccharibacteria bacterium | reverse complement strand
TTTGGACTGGATTAGGCGAGAGACGAACTCCTTTAGGAGTTCGATCCCCGGAGGAATTGAGAGTATATCTAAACTTGTTTAGATATACCGAAATGACGAACGGGTGCGATTCGCGAAGCGAATCGACTCTCGTCATTTAGCAAGGCGACGACTCGTCGAGTCTCCACGAATCGGCTCTCGCCAGGCAACAACCCCTAAAGACATCCAACATATTGACAAACAATTGCGTCTCATTGTATCATTGTATTATGCAAGTAATACAGTCAAAAGAAGAAGCTCTTTCGCTTAATTTCAGCAGCGAAAGTCCTATCTACCTCCAGCTAGCTGAAAAGCTGGAACTTTCGATTGTCGCCGGCATTTATAACCCAGGGGACAAACTCCCCTCCGTTCGCGAAATCGCCCTCGAAGCCAAGGTCAACCCCAACACGGCTCAAAAATCCATGAGCCTCCTCGAAGGCAAACACCTCATCACAACCGACCGCACCAACGGCAAATTTGTGACGACCGACCGCGAACTCTTAAAATCCGCCAAACTTGCCATTGCCAAAAAACACGCCGCCGTCTTTCTCATCAAAATGGGCGACCTCGGCCTCAAAAAGTCCGAAGCCATCGCCCTCTTAAAAGAAACCGACGCTAACCTCAAAGGAACCTCACATGAAGCAATCAAAACCTAGTCCTTCCCTCCTCAAGGTCTCTCACCTCGAAAAATCATACAACCAAAAACCCATTCTTAAAGACGTCTGTCTTGAGCTAAAGCCCGGCAAAATCTATGGCCTCCTCGGCAAAAACGGCGCCGGCAAGTCCACGCTAATCAAACTCATCAACGACCTCCTCGTCCCCACCTCTGGAGAAATCAAATTCCAAAACAAGCCCATCGGCGTCCAGTCCAAAGCCAAAATCTCCTACCTACCCGAACGCACCTACCTCGACCTCTCCACCACCATCAAATACAACCTCGACCTCTTCGAGAGTTTCTACAAAGACTTCGACCGCAAAAAAGCTCTCAAAATGTTAGAAAGCCTCGACCTGTCCGAAGACATGAAACTCAAAAAAATGTCCAAGGGCATGCAGGAAAAACTCCAGCTCGTCCTCGTCATGTCAAGAAACGCCCGCCTCTACATCCTTGACGAACCCCTCGGCGGCGTTGACCCCGCCACCCGTGATTACATCCTCGACACCATCCTCACCAACTTTGGCGACGGCTCCTCCGTCCTCATCTCCACCCACCTCATCTCCGACATCGAACGCATTCTCGACGAAGTCATCTTCCTCGACCACGGAGAAATCACCCTCACCGGCAACGCCGACCGCCTCCGCGCCAAACACAAAAAATCCATCGATCAAATCTTCAGGGAGACTTTCAAATGCTAAACAAACTTTTCAAACTAGAATTCAAATGGGTCAATAAATTCGCCCTTTACTTCGGCGGTGGCGCTCTCCTCCTCGGCCTTGCCTCTCGCCTCACCACCGACCTCACCTCCGTCGCCGGCGTCGTCGTCCACAACACCCTCCAATCCCTCGCCATCTCCGCCGCCGTCGGGCTCATCGCCAACGTCCTCGCTCGCTCCATCACCCGCTTCAGAAACACTCTCATCAAAGACGAGGCCTACCTCCTTCGCACCCTCCCCGTCGAACCCTCCGTCCATTGGAACTCCCACGTCCTCTCCTTCGCCCTCTCCATGCTCATCTGCCTCATCACCCTCCTCGGCGTCCTCGCCCTCCTCTTCATGGACGCCAAGCTCTGGGAAACCATCAAAAACCTCTTCGCCGACAACACCATCGCCCTCATCTTCCTCGCCCTCACCCTCATCTTTGAAATCACCACCCTCGGCCTCAGCATCTTCACCGGCACCATTCTTGGCCGTCGCACCAGCAAAAATCGCAACTGCGCCATCGCCTTCTACACCATCGCCTTCTATTGGGGCGCCCAACTCCTCCTCCTTGGCCTCGCGTTCGTCCTCGGCCAACTCTTCCCCTCTTTCGCCAACATCTTCTCCGCCACCGACGACATGCCCTTCCTCGACGTCACCAAAACTTTTCAGAACTTCTTCGTCCTCTCCGGCCTCTTCTACGCCCTCTTCTCCGTCGTCCTCTACTTCGTCGGCAAACACGCCCTCCAAAAAGGCGTCGACGTCGATTAAGCTTGCCAAAGCAAGGTTCCTTATGCTATACTTAAAATAATTAACATAAGGAGTTCAAAATGAACCAAACAGTAACCTTAACTCAAACCCAGGCTATTGGCCTCGGCGGTCTTCTTGGCGGCATGCTCGCAACTGTCGGCATCTTCGCCCTCGCCGTCTACGTTCTCTTTATCATCGCTTGGTGGAAACTTTTCACCAAAGCCGGCGAAGCAGGTTGGAAATCCTTAATTCCAATTTACAACATCTATATTTACTGCCGTATCATCGGCATCAATTTCTGGATTTATGCCTTTGGCATTCCTGTCGCTCTCTCCGTCATCACTTCCATCGCCGCTGGTGGACAAGTTAACGCCGCTCAACCTTCCACCCTCGTCACCATCCTCTCCTTCCTCAGCCTCGGCTACGCCATCTTCCTCGCTATCTATGAAGCCATCAAACTCGGCGATGCCTTCAAGAAAGGCACCGGTTTCAAGGTCGGCCTCGTCCTTCTCCCGAATATCTTCCTTCTCATCCTCGCCTTCGGTAGCGCTAAATACGCTGGCAAACCCGCTGCTAAAAAATAATCTCTCGATTATTCAAAAATCCCCCACACCGGGGGATTTTTGTGCTATACTAGATAAAGTCGCGGGTATCGTATAACGGCTATTATGTATCCTTCCCAAGGATGAGACGAGGGTCCGACTCCCTCTACCCGCACCAGGTTCATTCAAAACCTAGTTCACTGGTATTTTTGCCCAGATTGGTGTTTTCTCCAAGCAAAGCGCGATTTATGATCGAGCGAGCGCGGAAAAACGCCAAGATAGGCAAAAATAACGCGAAAGATGCCGATGTAGCTCAGTTGGTAGAGCAGCTCATTCGTAACGAGCAGGTCACAGGTTCGATCCCTGCCATCGGCTCCATTTTTATTGCTCTAATTCTGGTAGATTAATATATTCCCGTATCAGCCCTTCCCCCTTCACTTCCCCAAACCTCTTCTCAAACTCCGTAAACCGCACATAAAGCGAAACATAACTCACCTGCGTCTCCGTCTTCTCAACCGTCTTCACAAAATAATACCCGTCCCCATTACTCGACAAAAACCTCCCGCTCTGCTCGCCCACGCCAAGGCTCATCGCCTTCCCTGCACGTCCCCCATCCACGTTTTTATTATCAATCAGCCCCCCAGTACTGCTATACTCCACCTGCTCCCCCATCGCCTCCTTCACCGCCTCATAATTCCCCCCGTTCGCCACCAACGCCGCCTCCACCTCTTTCGCGACCTTCTCCGCCTTTGTATCAATTTTTTGTTCAACCTTACTTCGCATCAAACTAAGATACAGCATCCTCTCATACTCGCTCTTACTCAGTCCAAAATTCGTATTTAGAACCTTCAGAAAACTCTCCTCGCTCCGCTCCGCCCCGCCCACACGTCGGTGCTCATCAAACGCCTTATCAATCTCCTCCTGGCTCACCTCTATCTCCAGCTCCCGCCCCAACTTCACAGCATAAGTCGACTTCTCTGCCTGCGTCAGCGCTTGCCGCTTATAGCCGGCCTCCACCGCGCTAAAATCCTCTCCTCCGTCCTCAAACACCGACTGTTGGTCAAGCGCCGCCAAACTGCTCCGCACTGTCATCAAATAATCAGAAAACCGCACACTCTCCCCGTCCACGCTCCCCACCGGCAACGGCACCACCAGCGAAATCCGATACATCACATCCCCCATATCCTGAAACTTATACAGCGCCGCCCACCCCGCAACCACGAGCAGAGCCACCCCCACCGTCGCAATAATCACCGTATTAATCACCAGCTTATGCTTCGCATACTGCAGCGGATACTTAAACTTCCGCCCGCGCGACAACACCTCTTCCCTGCGTTCCTCGACCTTCTCTTTCTCGGTCTTACGCTCCCTGTCGGCTTTTTTCAATTTCAAATGCATAATCTTATTATATCATAGTCTATGTGATATAATAATGCTAATAATTGGCCTGGTAGCTCAATTGGATAGAGCAGCTCCGTCCTAAGGAGAAGGTTGTGGGTTCAACTCCCGCCCAGGTCACCATTTTTTATATTAACTAAAATCGAATCGTCTCAGATACAAAAGATGCAAAGTCTTGGATACTCCGGGCGGCACAAAACCGCCCGGAATAAAAGTACAACCAAACATCCATTCCTGATAGGCTACAGGATTAAAGTCCTTCGCCCGTCCACTCTCCCTCATTGTTAATACCCTGATCTACAGTTTCGGAACCCTGTTCATTCTGATGAGCACCGTCCTCCGCTAACTGATTTGTCGGCACCGGCTTCTGCAGGTCATCCGTCTCCGAACCCGACACATAACAACTCGTATCTGGCGGATTGGTCGGATTCTCTAGCGGCGGCTGCGTCACCACCACTGGCTCCGGCGTTACTGCCGGCGCCGGCGTCGAACGTTGCGGTTCTCGTATCTTCTGTTCGTCCGTCGAATCCTCTGGGTTCGTCCCACCCGTTCCGGGCTTCTCCGTTGGTTGCAACTCCGGCTTTTTAGTTGGTTCCGGCGTTGGTTCCGGTGTCGGCTCTGGTGTCGGTTCCGGCGTAGCTGTCGGGCCAGGCGTCGGGGTCGGCTCAGGAGTAGGCTCCGGCGTCACATCCGGTGGTAGATTCGTCGGCGGATTCGTGGGCGGATTCGTGGGCGGATTCGTGGGCGGGTTGGTTGGTGGCGGCATCGTCGGAGTCTCCTCCGGCTGAGCGCCATATCTCCAAAGCCAGTTACCACCCTTCGTCGCATTAATCCAGGGCCGCGGGTCAAACAACTGATAGTTTACGCCGGCATCATTGGCAGTATTGATTAACCCCTGAAGATTATCGACAAAGCTCTTCCCTTCACTATCTACAAAGGTAAACAGCACGTCTTTCTCCTCAAGAATCGTATCATCATCACCACTCAACTTACCGTGTACCACAACCAGTTCTTCGTCCTCATTCCCCCAGGCCATGTAATTCTCCAAGTTCCAGTCATGAGACCAGAGGGTCTCGCCGTGCTTCAGCGTAACAGTCATAATCTGAGCTCCGTTCAAGTGCTCGTAATAAAACAACAAGGTCTCATTCACAATTGCACTATACTCAACGCTCGAATACTCCGTCAGCTCTGCCGCACGCGCACTTTCCTCTTCGAGAGAATACCACGGTTCCAGCCCGGCCTGCACTCTCGCGCGCACCACCTGCAGAGCCGACTTGGGGAACTCATGAAACCAGTTCTCCACCGTCTCTACCAGCGTTTCGCCCTCAAGATTTGGGCCATAGCTATCATCCGTTTCTCTCTCTTCAGCATTGTCCAAAAACCACGCGTCATCTTCCTCGATATACTCGCCATCAAACTTATAAGCCGGAATCATCACCTCTTGTCCATCAATGGTAAAGGTAATTGTCCCTATCATCTCATAAGTCGCATGTACGGGCTCATCGGGTTCTTCTGGTTCCACCGTCGGCTCCGGAGTTGGTTCAGGGGTCACAAAGACCACCTTCTCAACTTCTACGATTTTCTCCGTCACAATCACTTGTGGCGTCATCGTCGGAGTCGGCTCTGCCGTCGGCGTTTCGGTCGGTTCTTCCGTAGGTTCCTCGGTCGGCTCCTCTTTCGGCTCCTCGGACGGCTCTTCCGACGGTTCAGACTCCTCTTTCGGCTCCTCGGACGGCTCAGGCAACGTCTCCGCCGCCTCCGCCTCTTCGGTCACCTCCACAGGCTCCCAAACCGTAATCCACGGTCTCTCTTTGATAAACCCATAATGATACACGATATTCCAAACGCCTAACGTCAGAACCGCCATCACTAAAAGCCCAAAGAGAATAATCGCAAGCACCCCAAGTCCAGTTTTCCTCTTCAATGTTCTCACTCCTTCTCTGTTTTCTCTATATCAAAATTATAATAATGGATGTTTCCAGACACTCGTTTGTGTCTGGGATGATTCGATTTTAACGTCCTATTACACCTCTATAGAATAATCATATACATTATAGCACAAAATGCTTATTTTGTCAATCTCAACAAGGTGTGCTATAATGTTTTCAAAAGGAGTTTACATGGGAAAAGAAAAAGATCTCATCCAAAGAAGTTTAGTTGTCTTAAAGCCAGATTCCGTCCAACGCGGCCTTGTCGGCGAAATCCTCCAACGCTTTGAGCGCGTCGGCCTCAAAATCGTCGGCATGAAAATGGTTAAACCGTCTGAAGACCACTACCGCGCCCACTACGAAGACATCGGCCAAATGATTACCCGCCGCGGTGAACAAGCCTTCCACTACAACGTCGCCTACATGATGACCGGCCCCGTCATCGCCATGGTTCTCGAAGGTGTCGAATGTGTCCCCCTCGTCCGCAAAATCGTCGGCCCAACCGAACCTAAGTCCGCCGAAATGGGCACCATCCGCGGCGACTACTCTCACATGTCCTTCGGTTACTCTGACGCCAAAGGCATCGGCGTCCCGAACCTCATTCACGCCTCCGGCTCCCCCGAAGAGGCCAAAAAAGAAATCAAGCTCTGGTTCGACGACTCCGAACTCTACGATTACTCCGACCTCAACGAAAAATACACCCGCTAGCCTCAAAATCTCCCCTGCTAGAACCACTGGGGAGATTTTTGTGCTATAATACCCTTATGGCTACCGAATCGACCGACATCAACTCCCTCATCGACGACTTCCTCGAACACCTCGAAGTCGAAAAAGGCCGCTCCAAAAAAACCATCGAAAACTACCGCCTCTACCTCTTCCGCTTTTACGAAATCTGTTCAGAAATCCTCGGCAAAGACGACATCAAACCGTCAGAAATTAACCCCGAACTTCTCCGCAAATACCGCCTAAAACTCAACCGCTTCACCAACGACGTCCGTGATGAAGGCCTCTCTGCCCTCACCCAAGCCTACCACCTCATCGCCCTCCGCGGCTTCCTTAAATACCTCGCTCGTCGTGACATCAAAACCCTCGACCCTTCCCTCGTCGACCTCCCTCGCGCCGTCAAAAAACAAGTCACCTTCCTTCACTTCGACGAAGTCGAAGAACTCCTGGACGCCATCCCAACCGACACCGAATCCGGCCTCCGCGACCGTGCCATCATCGAGCTTCTCTTCTCCGGCGGCCTCCGCGTCTCCGAACTCTGCAACCTCAACCGCGATTCCATCAACCTCGACCGTCGCGAGTTCATCGTCCGCGGCAAAGGCAAAAAAGACCGCCCCATCTTCATCAGCAAAGCCGCCGCCGAAGCCACTCGCGACTACCTCGCCGTCCGCGACGATTCCCTCCCCGCCCTCTTCCTCAACAACTCCAAAAACCAAGGCACCGTCGACACCTCCGGAAATTTCAGAAGGCTCACCCCCCGCTCCATCCAACGCATCATCGAAAAATACGCTCGCGCCGCCGGCATCACCAAACACGTCACCCCTCACACTTTACGTCACTCTTTCGCCACCGACCTTCTCATGAACGGCGCCGACCTCCGTAGCGTCCAAGCCATGCTCGGCCACGCCAACATCTCCACCACCCAAATCTACACCCACGTCACCGACCCCCACCTCCGCGAAATTCACGAAAAATTCCACAGCGAACTAAACTAAAAATTCATCGCCAGCGTCGCCAAAAGCGCATCGGAAAACGCAAATATCATCACAAACGCCACCACCAGAAACGGCCCAAAGGCAATCCTCTTTTTCTTCGCCGGCAACATCACCAACCCACCCAAAAAATTCGCCAGAAACAACTCCACCAGCGCCAGCTCCCACCTCCCCAAAATTAGCCCAATCGCCAGACACAATAACCAATCTCCTCCTCCCACCAACTTCTCTTTCGAGAAAAAATACAATAAATAATACGTCCCAGCAAGGAGCGCCACGCTCCCCAAAAGACTCAACCAATCTCCCCCTCTCACTAAACTCAAAACCGCATACACCGCCCCCATCACAATCGCATAAATCAAAATCCCCACCGGCATCTCCCCCCACTTCCCGTCATACACCGCCAAAATCAAAAGCCCCACCATCGCCGCCAACACCGCCACCAATCTCGCCAAATCAAACTCCGCCAAAAACTCCGCCGGCCCCACCATCCCCACCGGCACCGCACCCACAAACTTCCATGTTATCAGTCCAAACGCCAAAGCCCCCAGCGCCTCCGCCAAAATCTCCGCTTTACCAATTCTTGCCCCGCACTTCCGGCACTTCCCTCCCTGCAAAACCCAGCTAACAATCGGCACATTCTCGTACCACTTCAGCTTCTTCCCGCAGCTCATACACACGCTTCGTTTCCCCGGATCCTTCTCCCCCTTCTCCTTCAACCTAATCCGCCACGCCTGACAACACGCAAACGACCCCATCGCCGCCCCCACGAGCATCACAAAAACTATAATCATAATCCTAATCATATACTTTATTATAGCACACAGGAACGCGCAAAGTCCTTTCTCGCAACATTAAAAAGTCGAGGCCAGCAGTCAAAATAACCTTGATACGGATTTTTCTGCGTAGAACTTGCTGCAAGCAAAAAATCCGACTATTAAGGTTATTTTGACGACTGCGACGAGACTTCCGTTGCGAAAAGGGCTTGCGCGGTCCTAGCTGATACTGGAAACCAACGAATAGATAGGTAACAACGTCCCGGCAATTACTATACCAATTAGCCCTGCCATAATCACCATCAAAAACGGCTCAATCATCGTCGAAATATTCGCAATCTTCTCATCCAGCTCGTTTTCATACACTTCCGCCGCCTTCCCCACCATCTCGTCAATCTTACCCGACTGCTCACCAATATTAATCATCTGCGGCACCAACGGCAAAATATAATCCAAGTCTTGAATCGACTCCGAAAGCGCCTTACCCGACTTCACCTTCTCGGCCGCCGCATTAAACTGCTGTTCCATATAAAAGTTCGACGTCGCTCGCGCAGAAATATGCATCGCATCAAGCATCGACACGCCCGTACCAAGAAGCATCTCCATCGTCCGGCAAAACCGGTTCATATAAAGCCTATGGAACAGCGTCTTAAACACCGGCACATTCAACTTTATCAGCGCAAACGTCTTCTTCCCCGCATCCGTCCGGCGATACGCCCTCAAACTCATCACAATAATCACCAGAACAATCGCCACAATATACCACTGGTTCGCAAAGAAATCAGAAATATTCACCAGCGCCTTCGTAATCCCCGGCAACGGCTTGTTCATATCTTCATACAGCTTCCGCACTTCCGGCACCACCGCCACCAACATGAACGCCAACACCGCAATAATCACCAGGAAAATAATCCCTGGATACACCATCGCCCCACGGATTTTAGAAATCATGCTCGAATCTTTCTCATCTTGCGTCGCCAGCCTCGCGAGCGCCGTATCAAGATTACCCGACATTTCACCAGCCGCCACCAGCGACAGATACACATCATTAAACACATCCGGATGTTGCGCCAGCGCATCAGAAAGCGACTTGCCTGCTTCCACGCTCGCCGTAATATCTTCAATCACCGCTCGCATCGCCTTCGACGTCGATTGTTCCGCCGCCGTCTTCAAGCTACGCGACATCGGCAGACCTGCGCCAATCAGCGTCGCAAACTGCCTCGTGAAAATAATCCGATCTTTCGTCGTAACTTTATTTTTTGCTTTCGCAAGCAAGCTTTTCTTATCTTCTTCCTCAATCTTGTCCGGAATATAGCCCTGCTCAACTAACAGCCGTCCAGCTTCGCGCTCACTTTCCGCCTGCAACGTACCAGAAACACTCTTCCTAGTCTTCCGTTCCGTCGCTTTATAAACATATCTCTTCATTTCTAACCTCTCGCCAATCTATCAAAGTTTTCTACATCCACCGCATAATCGCGCGCATCTTGATAGGACACCGTCCCGCTCTTCACCAACTTCGCCAGCGTCGCATCCATCGTCTGCATCCCCGCACTCGCCCCCGTCTGAATCATCGAATCAATCTGGTGCGTCTTACCATCACGAATCAGCGACCGAATCGCCGAATTCGCCACCATAATTTCCGCCGCCGCAATCCGTCCCCCGCCAATCGCCGGCACCAACCTTTGCGCACAAATCGCCATCAAAATATTAGAAAGCTGCGACCGCACCTGCGGCTGCTGATGCGCCGGAAACACGTCAATCATGCGATCCACCGACTGTGCCGCCGAGTTTGTGTGTAGCGTCGCCAAAACCAAGTGCCCCGTTTCTGCAATCGTAATCGCCGAAGAAATCGTCTCCAGATCGCGCATCTCACCAAGTAACACCACATCCGGGTCTTCACGCAGTGCCGAACGCAAAGCCGCCGAGAAAGAAAACGTGTCATAGTGCACTTCCCTCTGCACCACCACCGACCGTTGCGACTTATGCGTAAACTCAATCGGGTCTTCAATCGTCAAAATATGCACCGCCTTCTCGCGATTGATTTTATCAACAATCGCGGCCAGCGTCGTAGACTTACCTGAACCCGTCGGCCCCGTCACCAGCACCAGCCCGCGCGGATAATCCGCAAAGTTCTCCACCACGCCCGGCAGCCCCAGCTCCGCAATCGACTGAATCTTGTTCGGAATCAACCTGAACGCACAGGCCAAATTTCCCCGCTCATGAAACGCATTCGCACGGAATCTTCCCAGCTCGCCAAACGCAAACGAATAATCAAACTCTTTATCTTTCAGCAAAATCTTCTGTTGTGATTCATCCAGCGTCGCAAAAATCAACTGCTCCACCATCGGCGGCGTCAACACCGGCTGATTCGCAATGGCCACCAGCGCCCCGTCCACCCGCAAAATCGGTGGCAAACCTACTTGAATGTGCAAGTCAGACGCATTCCGTCGAATACACTCTTCAAGTAAAACTTCAATCCTAGGCCCACTATTTTCCATATACAAACATTATAGCATAACCATTTTATAATTTGTAGATATTTTTCGCTAGATTGGGATTTTCTCCGAACGAAACGCTATTTCTATAAAGTGAGTTCGGAAAAATTCCGAGATAACGAAAAATAGCACAAATTAAGCAAGGTCGGACGCTACGCGGTCCACCTCCTTTATCGTTGTTATTCCTGACAGTGCTTTCAACATCCCGTCTTGCCGCATCGTAATACACCCCTTCGCCTTCGCCACTTTCATAATATCGCCCGCCGTCGCGCGCGCCACAATCAACTTCTGAATATCTTCATCTACTTCAATCGCTTCATAAAGCCCCGCGCGTCCCACATAACCACCCGGCGTTTCACGCGTTTCCACACCCTTCGCCAAAGTATAACCCTTCGGATTCACCACCGGTAACCCCGCATAACCAAGATCTTCTGACAAACTCGGCACTTCCTGCTGGTTTTTCGGTAACACCTTCCCCAGCACATCGTTAATCTCTCGCGTCTCCATATCAGACGAATTATAAAGCTCTTTCTTCTCCGACACTCGCCGCACTAGCCTCTGCCCAATCACCGTATTCAGCGTCGAGGCAATCAAGAACGGCTCAATCCCCATGTCCAGAAGACGCGGCAAAATACCGGCCGCCGAGTTCGTGTGTAGCGTAGAAAACACCAAGTGGCCAGTAAGCGCCGCCTGAACCGCCAGGTTCGCCGTCTCACCATCGCGAATCTCCCCCACCATCACCACGTCCGGATCCTGACGCAAAATCGAACGAAGCCCCGACGCGAACGTCAGCCCCGCATCCACGTTCACCTGAATCTGGTTCACGCCGTCCATCTTATACTCCACCGGATCCTCCAGTGTCACAATATTGATCGCTTCGCTTTTAATCTTTTTAATCAGTGCATACAGCGTCGTCGATTTACCAGAACCCGTCGGGCCCGACGTCAAAATCATCCCATTCGGCTTCCCAATTCCCTTTAGCACCGCCCTCAACGACCGCCCCGTCATCCCCATCTTCTCCACTTCCATCGCCGTTCCACTTTTATCAAGCAACCGAATCACCACCTGCTCGCCCCACACCACCGGAGAAATCGCAATACGCAAATCAATCTCTTTATCGTCCACCGCCACCGTAAACTGACCGTCCTGTGGCACCCGGTGCTCATCAATTTTCAAATTGGACAAAATTTTTATACGCGACACCAACGCCGGCTCAATCGCCTTCGGTAACTCCATCACCTGACGCAACACGCCATCAATCCGGCACCGAATCACCAGTGAATTTTCCAGCGGCTCAATATGAATATCAGACGCCTTCGACTTCGCCGCATAATCCAAAATCGTCGTCAGCGCTTTAGAAATCGGCGAATCCTGCGTAATCGTCTTCACATTCGAACTACGTTTCTGCGCCTGCTCTTCCTGCGACGACTTCGCCGCCTTCTTCACGCTAGAAAAGTCGCTACTATACTGTATCAAAACCGCCCGAATCCCATCTTCGCTCGCCATCACCGTCCGAATCGGCTTCTTCACCAGCGTCGCCAGGTAGTCCGTCGCTTGCACGTTCGTCACATCCAGCATCGCCACCGTCAGCCGCCCATCGCTATCCGCCACCGGCACCGCCATACTACGTTCCGCCACATCCTGCGGCAAGTTTAGCAGTAGTTCCTGCTCAATCTTCACATTCTTCAGGTTCACATACGGCACCTTCATCACGCTCGCCGTCGCGTGCGTAATCGTTTCGCTACTCGTCAACTTCTGCGAAATCAACGCCGCCAAAATCGGTTGCTTTGACGTCGCCACATTCTGCCGAATCTCTGCCACCTTCTGCGCATCAACCAACCCCTCGGTCGTCAGCAAGGTCACCACTCTTTCTTGAATGTCTTTGGTGAGGAGCGCCATCTCTAGCTCCCAGAAACCGTCTCACGTCCGGCCGCAGAACTGGCCGCATTTCGCTCCGCTTGCTGCTCGGTATATTCGTCAATCGAATTCTGCACTGCTTCGCGTTGCTCCGCCGTCGTACCTTGCGCATAGCCCTCGGTACTATTTATCTCATCGTTCTCGCTATTAGAAAGCCCTTTATTCTCCTGCAAATAATCACTCTCCGTCACGCCCGTACTCGTTTCCGGCGCCGCCTCGCCACAATCTCGGCGTTCTTTGTCGCTCAAAATCCCATCTTGGTCTTCATCCACACAAGAACCCACATAAACCTCCACGGTCGGGTTCACCGCCGCCGCGTTAAAAATCTCGCTGTCCGGATTCACCAGTTCGCTCGTCGCCGAACCAATATATTCAAACTTCACCGACGCCGTTTTCGGGTCACCCAAAATCGAATTCACCGCAAAATACGCCACCACCGTCACCACCAGCGCCAGGAATCCCACCGTCACATAATCTGAAGTTTTCATTAGTTAGCTCCTTCCGTTACCGTTGTTTCGCGCACCACGCGGCCATCGCCCCGCACCGTCACCAAATACTCATCCAGCGTCGCCTTCTCCGTATAATACGCCGAAGCCGTCGCTTCCAATCTCAACTGGCCACTTGAACTAATCTCAATCCGCGCCGATTCTATATTAATCTCGCGAATCGACTTCTCAATATTATTCAAAACTTTCATCGTCGTCGCACTATCGCTCTCAACTTCAATGCTCACTCCAATCGCATTCAACCCAGCGAGTTCGCTCTCGGTTGACATACCCGGCGTAATCCCCCGCGGTTCATAACCAGAAATCTTAAAAATCTTGTCCAGGCTCGCACCAAGCGCCAGCGCATTCGCCGACGACGGCAACGCATCCGGAATCACGCGCAGCGCCGAACACATCCCAATCATCTCCAAATAATACGCCCGCATCTCATCCGTCGTCGCATTACGATACCGTTCATACAACCGGTCATAGCTCAACTTCTCCCCCGTTGAAGAATTATAACAAATCGAAAGCCCATTCCTCGCCACCGTCTCCAAATCTTTATTCTGCGCCAAATTCACAATCACGTTATATCTAAGCGTATTCGGCACATCGTTCACATCCGTCTCGTTCGGGTTACAACTATTCAACTCTGAAGTATTATAAACCTTCCCTCGCGGCGCCTTGCACACACCAATCACCTTAATCGCATTACTATAACCCGTAATCGCTTTATCTTTCTCGGAAATCACCGTACCGTTAAACCGAATATACCTCAAGAAATACACACCAAACACCAAACTCACCCCCAAAATCAACGCCGCACCCGCCACCACCCCCAGCATCGTTCGTTGCGCCTTATCAATTTTTAATCTTTTTCCAATTGCTAAATTCTTTGGCATATTCCTCCTATTCTCCTATGTCCGCCGCTCTTTCGCTAAACATATCGCCCACCTGAATGAACGAGTCAGTCACGTTCTGGCGACCCGTCGGCGCAATGGTAATCATGTGCTTATTCGCAAAGCTAAACACTTCTGGATTCATATGTAATACCGCGCTAAACCTCAGCACCAATTCCCCACCGGTTTCCTTACCGTTGCTAGAATTCGACACTTCAATCCCCTCCGGCGCCATATCACAACTGTTCGTGCTATTCCAAACCACGTTATTCCCCGTTTCCACCCCACTATATTCAATACACCGGCTCGCAAAATGTTCCACATTAGAAATCTCACCACTTGTCGTCATATAACCCTTCCTATACCAATCCGAATATTGCGGCGTCCGATAAATACAAACCAAATCTTTCCCATCACATCCCGCACTCAAATTCACATTCTGGATTTGCGCCTCGCTCACAACTTCGTCTTCTTCGTCTTCACTTTCTTCAAGCGACGGGTCGCAACCTTTCACGTTCTTCGCCCAAATCGCATACAAATTCCCATCTTGGTCGCGAAAAGCATTTCCACTCGCATCCGCCTCAAAAATACACATAGTCGGAATCTCATTGTTGTTTTTATCAACATAACGCCCATAATCATACTTCATCAGCGTAATCGACTTCGTGAAGGATTCCAGCACGCGATAGTCAATCCCATCAGTACTCGCACCCGCATTCGCTTGCCCATCAAAGCTAATCTCCGACGTACCAAGATTAATGTCCAGCGAGGAAATCGAAATCGTGTCTTCGCCCGACGGCAAAATCGAATACAAAACCGTAAACACGCGGGAAAGCACCGTTTTATTATTTGCAATCGTCTCAAGGTCAGAAAGTTGTTTCTGCACCGTCAACAATTCTTCCAACCCATCGTATTTCTCCAATGTACTCGACATCTGCTCCAGCTGCTTATCTTGGCTACCAATTTTCACATCCTGCCCAATCTTCACACTAAGCAGAATCAGCACCAAGCCCGCCGCTACCGCCGACACCGCCACCGAAATGAAAAACACCAAATTGCGCTTCTTCTGCGCCTTAATCATCTCAGCTTTAACATCAGGAACCAGGTTAATCTCAAACATTACGCATTACTCCTCTCTGCCAGACCAATCGCCACCGCAAA
>CAYODV010000017.1:0-15901 GCA_964402915.1 uncultured Candidatus Saccharibacteria bacterium | reverse complement strand
TGTCGGCGAGGGCATTGATAATCATTAGGGGAATAAGTTTTTCTGGGAAGTGGTAAGGGCCGTAGTTGTTAGAGCAGCGCGAGATGGTGGCCGGGAAGTTGTAGGTGCGGTGATAAGCGAGAACGAGCAGGTCGGCGCCGGCTTTGGAAGCGGAGTAAGGGGAGGAGGCGTGGACGGGCGTGGTTTCCGTGAAGAAAAGGTCGGGGCGATCGAGCGGAAGGTCGCCGTAAACTTCATCGGTGGAAACTTGATGGTAGCGCGGAATGTTGAGTTCGCGGCAGATGTCCATGAGGGCCTGGGTGCCTTCGACGTTGGTTTCGACGAAGATGCCAGGGTCTTTGATGGAGCGGTCAACGTGGGATTCGGCGGCGAAGTTGACGACAACGTCGGGCTTTGTTTCTTCGAAAAGTTTTTTAATTCCCTCGCGGTCGCAGATGTTGAGTTTTTCGAAGCGGAAGTTGGGGTTTTTAAGAGCGTCTTTTAGAGTTGAGAGGTTACCTGCGTAAGTGAGGCAATCGACGCAGATAACTTTGTAATCTGGGTATTTGTTAAGTAGGTAATAGACAAAGTTGCTGCCGATGAAGCCGGCGCCACCAGTAACGACGATGGTTTTTCCCATTAGTTTTCTCCTTTAAAGGTTATTCTAGATTCTTGAAGGGTTGGATGCTTTTGGTCTTTTTCGCTGAGCTTGTAATCGACGTCGAGTTTTGGCCAGTCGATAGCGATGTTGGGGTCATTATACATGAGGCCGCCTTCATCTTCTGGGTGATAGAATTCGTCACATTTATAGGCAAATTCGGCGGAGTCGGAGAGAACGAGGAAGCCGTGGGCGAAGCCGCGGGGGATGAGGAGTTGTTTCTTGTTGTCTTCAGAAAGGATAACACCAACGTATTGACCGTAAGTAGCGGAACCTTCGCGGAGGTCGACGGCGACGTCGTAAACTTCGCCTTTTAAGACGCGGACGAGTTTGGCTTGAGGGTGAGTCTTTTGGAAGTGAAGACCCCTCAAAACCCCTTTGACGGAAGAACTTTGGTTGTCTTGGACAAAAGTGTAATTTAGGCCGGCGTTTTTGAAATCTTGGTCGGAATAAGTTTCCATGAAGTAGCCGCGGGTGTCGCCGAAGACTTTGGGGGTGATGACGTAAACGCCATCAATGGGAGTTTTTTCGAAAGTGAGCATTAGTCTTTTAGTTTCCCTTCTGCGACGTTCTTTAAGTGTTGGCCGTAACTAGACTTGCCGTATTTGGCGGCGGAATCTAGGAGCTCATCTTTGGAAATCCAGCCGTTTTTATAGGCAATTTCTTCAGGAGCGGAGATTTCTACGCCTTGGCGTTTTTGGATGACGCGGACAAAATCGGAGGCGTCGGCAAGAGAGTCCATGGTGCCAGTGTCGAGCCAGGCAAAGCCGCGGCCGAGAAGCTGGACATCGAGCTTAGCCTCGCTCAAGTAAAATTCGTTTAAGGTGGTGATTTCTAGTTCGCCGCGGGCGGAAGGCTGGACTTCTTTGGCTTTGGCGGAGACGCCGGCGGGATAGAAGTAGAGGCCAGTGACGGCATAGTTGGATTTGGGAACCTGCGGTTTTTCTTCGATGGAGATGGCGTGCCAGTTGTCGTCGAATTCAACAACGCCGAAGCGTTCGGGGTCGTCAACGTAATAACCAAAGACGGTGGCGCGAGCTTGTTCTTCGGCGTCATTAACAGCGTCTTTGAGGGCTTTAGTGAAGCCTTCGCCGTAGAAAATGTTGTCGCCAAGCACCATAGCGCAAGCGTCGTTACCGATGAACTCTTCGCCCAAGATGAAGGCCTGAGCGAGGCCGTCGGGAGAAGGCTGGACTTTATAACTGAGCTTGAGGCCAAATTTGGAGCCGTCGCCGAGCAAACGTTCAAAGTTTGGGAGGTCGGTGGGGGTGGAGATGATTAAAATATCGCGAATGCCGGCAAGCATGAGGGTCGAGAGCGGATAGTAAATCATGGGCTTGTCATAGACTGGCAACATTTGTTTGGATGTGGCCAAAGTTAGCGGATAAAGACGGGTGCCGGAACCGCCGGCGAGAATAATTCCTTTCATAAAAACACCTTTCTGGATGATATAGGTTTATTATACCACAAGGCGGTTAGCGATACGAGAGGCTTCCCTTTCCATGGCGAGCTTAATGTCGGGAGCGAGCGAGTATTCCTCGGCG
Organism: uncultured Candidatus Saccharibacteria bacterium; assembly: GCA_964402915.1. Taxonomy (GTDB): domain Bacteria; phylum Patescibacteriota; class Saccharimonadia; order Saccharimonadales; family Saccharimonadaceae; genus Nanosyncoccus. The sequence goes on along the minus strand of CAYODV010000017.1, from coordinate 13,720 downwards.
ATGAGGGCGTGTATTTTTTTGACTTCGAGGAGAATAGTCTTGGTTTTTTTGGTTGCGGCGGTGACGGAGTTTGGGTGGATGCGGAAGAGGTTGAGGGCGGCGCGAGAATAGGCGAGTTTGCCGTGTTCTAGAACTTTAAGATAGAAATACCAGTCGCCGCATTGGACGAAGTCAAGGGCCGAGCTAAGGTATTTTTGGTATGGGATTTTGGAGTCGAGGCGGAAGACGCAAGAGGAGACGTTGGGAATGATGCAGTTGATGGCGAATTCTTTAGTGATGATTTTTTTGCCATCAACGATGAAGTCAGACTTGAAGCGGCCAGATTTAAGTTTGTCGACGGAGCGGTTGGCGAAGTCGTAAGTCATGAAGGCGCCGCGGGGGTTGATGGCGGCGGAGTTAGCGAAAGACAAAACAACGTTTTGGCTGGAAAACTTAGACATGACGGTGGCAAGAAAGTTGGGGTCGGAGAGGTCGTCGGCCTCGGCGAGCCAGAGGAAGTCGCCGGTGGCCTCTTTGAAAGCTTTTTGCCACTGGAAAATAGATTTACCAGAGTTTTTAGAGTTTTTGATGAATTTAACTTTAAGGTCGGGATTTTTGGTGCGGATGATGGGAAGAAGTTCTTGTTCGATATATTGTCCAGAGCCGTCGGTGGAGGCGTCGTCGAGGATGATGAGTTCGTAAAGGGGGTAAGTTTGATTTAAGATGGATTTAGCGCGGGCTTTGAGAAAGTCTTTATAGTTGTAGTTTGGGATGGCTACGGAGACTTTTTCGGGATTTGCGGGGATGGATGGTGGCGTGCCGAGATGGCGAAGAGATTTTGCGAAGGGTTTAGTGAGGGTGGAATAAGTGGCGAAGAGAGCGTCGGAGCTTGAGAGTCGTTGTTTAATTCTACTTAATGATGGCATCGTAGGCTCCTTCGACTTCTTTTAGGAAGTTTTTGCCGTAGTAGGTTTTAAGGCAGTAATCTTTGGCGGCGAGAGCGACTTTAGTGCGGAGGGCGGGGTCAGAGTAGAGTTTTTCGAGAGTGGGCAGCCATTCGCCGGTGCGACAGAGGAAGCCGGTTTGTCCCTGTTTGATAGCCTTTTTGAAGGCGAAGGTGGGCGTGGCGAGAGTGGGGGTTTCGACGATAGCGGCTTCAAAGAATTTGAGCTCGGATTTGCAGTTAGTAAAGTCGTTGTCGACGAGAGGGGCGAGGTTGACGTCAACTTCAGCAATTTTTTCTTGTAGTTTGAGATAGCTAACGGGGGGCTCAAATTTGATTTTGCCAGTGTTAATAAGAGATTTAACTCGCGCGGAAAAGTCCATGCAACCGACGATTTTTAGGCTAGCGTCTTCGTGCTTTTTGAGGAAGTTAATTAGGTCGGGTTCAATCAGACGGAAATCTTTAGCGTGAGTAGGGGAGCCGGAAAAGTAACCGAGAATAAAGCCTTTATGAGATTTTTGAGATTTGAGGTATTTTTCCGAAACAGAAATTTGTTCAGCGTTAAGTGCGTTGGAGATGACGGCGACTGGTTTTTTGAAAGAGCATTCAAGTTTCTTGGCGAGGAAGCGGTTGGTGGCGATGAAGCCGTCGGCGCGCTTAGCGATGCGGCGAATGCCCCAAAAGTAGCCCGTCCAGTAAAAAATGTTTTTGCTGTTGGTGGAGTACATAAGGAGTGGCAAGTCGCGATAATCGAAGATTAGGTCGTCGAGGTCGAAGATAACTTTAATTCCTTTTTTTTGAGCGGACTTAATGAGCTTTGGTATAGTGGAGTTTTTGGAGGTTTGACGTTCAAAGATGAGTGCGCTAATGTCTGGTAGGGCTTGTTCGATTTTGGCGAGTTCGGAGATTTGAAGAAAATCGACGGTGTAGTTTTGGCTATTCTGGCAGGTGGCGATAATGTTTTTGACGCGGTAGCGAAATTGTGCCGACTTGGTGTCTTCGACGACGTAGAGAATAGAGCGTTTATTTGCCATTTTTGGTCTTTCTGGTTTTCTTGAGCCGTAGAATTGACGAAAGTACGTCGAGCATGTAGGCGATATTCTTGAACCCATGGATAGAAGATTTGCCACCATCGCGAGCTTTCATCTTTGCTGGGACTTCGACGACTTTGCCACCGTTTAAGATTAGCTCGGCGGTCGAAATTGGCTCAGGGTATTTAACGGGATAGTCTTTGGCGAAGAGTTTAATTGTGGCGCGATTGGCAGCGCGGAAACCAGAGGTGGTGTCGTAAATCCGGACTCCGGTTTTTTGCTTAATGGCGCCAGAAATGAGTTTGATGCCGAGGCGACGAGCGAAAGACGATTGAAAGTTGTCTTTTTTGCCGTTTTTCGTGACAAAACGAGAGCCAATGACGAGGTCGGCGTCAGTTTCAAGGGGAGTGAGAATTTTTTCGACATAAGCAACGTCGTGTTGGTTGTCGCCGTCAATTTGGACGGCGAAGTCGTATTTATTTTTAAGAGCGTATTTGTAGCCAGATTGGACGGCGGCGCCGATGCCGCGGTTTTTGACGTGGGTGAGGTGAGGAATCTGATTGTCGGTCAATACGGTTTCGGTTCTGTCGGTCGAGCCATCGTTGATGACGATGAGGTCAAATTTTTTCGCATGCTTTTCGTTGTATCTCTCGATGGAACGAATGGTTTTGAGAATGTTGGCCTCTTCGTTGTATGCTGGGATGATGAGTAGAGTTTTGGACATTTGAGCTCCGTTAGATGTTAGCGATTAAAATACAGATGAGCGCGCAGACGTTGCTGAAGATTCCAAAAATGACAACTTGACGTTCGGAGATATAGCCCTCATGAATTGCCTGGGGCTTTTTGACGGAATTGAGGATGAGGGGGGTTAGCAAAAGAACCGGAAGGAAGTAGCGCCCTTGAACGCCGACCACGGTAGCGTTCGCGACGGGAGTCCATTGGATGTAGAGGCTAGTGAAGACGAGCGCGAGAATGATGAGGGCGGTGGCGGCGAAGACGATTCGGTCGAACCGTTTAAGGGGTAGGCGCTCGGTGTTTTGGGCAAGAAGTAAAATGAAGAAAGTAAAGAAGGGGTAGAAATAGATTTTTGGTAGGGCGATGGCGAAGTGGCCAAGCGACATACCGAAAGTGCCTTGAGCGAAGAAGTCGGCTTGGGAGTTGAGCGTGGCAAGGATGGTGGCGAGGTAGTGAATGGGGTGAGTAAGAAGATAACGAATCTGGTCACTTGGGGAGACGCCGGGTTGGACATTGACCAGGTAGCGCGAGGAGATGATGAACCAGGCGAGGTTAAGCGCCAAGACCATGAATACTATGATGGAGGCGTGAATAAGTTTTGCTTTTTTGCCACCAAAACGTTCTTTGGGGATGATTAGATAGAGCAGGAGGAGCGGGAGATAGACAATTTTACAAAAGCCAATGACACTGGCAAGCGCATAAAGAAGAATATATTGACGAGTAGTTAGAGGAGTTTTTTGTGCGAAAGTAAGGTGGCAAACAAAGGCGACGAGCAAGAAGGCGAGGCCGATTGTGAGTGCGTCGGGAGCGAGTGAGGTAACTTCCTGAAGAGTAATGGGAAAAAGAGCGATGAATAGCAGGAACTTTCGGTATTTTGGCATATATTTGATTGCGAAATAGGCAAGACAGACAAAGCCGAGGAAGTTAAAAATGCGAGCAAGATAAGCCTGGGTTAAGATGGAGCTACCGAACAATTTACCAATAAGGACGCCAAGAGCTTGCGGGAGATAACAGATGGGGTTGTAGAGGGCGGCAGTGACGTAGTTTTTATCTTCCCTTTCGCCGCTAGTAGCCGCCGAGAGTGATTCGGCGATGGACTGATAAAGTCCGCGCTCAGGAGAGATATGAAATACGTCCTCAATCTCGACGGGGAGTTCCGTGCCGCCGGAGTTGGTTTCGGATTGCGGAGCGATGAGGTATCCTTCAGTAATGCCGTAAATGCGGTAAAAGTGCGTGGTTTCGTCTGGGCTCTGGCCGCACGGCATGATGGCGATAAAAAGTAAACCGAGGGGTATGACAAGCAGGAGAAAAATCTTTTCGAGCGACAGGTGCTTACGTTTTGCCCAGTGATAGCCAAAAAGTAGAGCTATCTCGACAACGAGAGAAATGAGGATGATGAACTTTTTGCCGCTGATGCCCCTACCATAATAAGCGGCCCAAAAGACGGCGAAGATGTTGAGAACGGTGAGGGCGAGAGAAAAGTAGAAGTCTTTACTAGTGAAAACCTTTTTCAAAAAGGATTTGATGTTTTTGGGGGAGACTTTAACCTTCTTCATTAAGATTATTTTAGCATATTTTGTTTGGAAGATAAACTAATCTATTTGTAGAGGGCAAGAATTTGCGGTTCGAGGCGGCGCCAATTACGATTGTGAACGGCGATGTCGGCTCCAGTAGCGAGGCGTTTGCGTAAGGTTTTGTCGCTTACGATTTGATTAATTTTGGCGACGGCGTCGTCGATATTTCCCTGTTCGTATAGCAAGCAGTTGTCGCCATCGGCGAGATATTCAGAGTTACCAGCATTAGGCGCAACGACGGCGAAGCCACCGGTAGCCATCATCTCAAGCGGGGGGTAGGAGAAGCTTTCGAGAAGGCTGGACTTTAGAAGGATGTCGCAAGATTCATAAACTTTATGGACGTCGCTAGGGGGGACTTTGTAGTGCTCGCGGTCGATGCGATACCAGGATTTAGCCTTGCCGTCGTAAGAGAGGTAATGAATTTCGAACTTATTTGGGTCAAGTTTTTCGACGATGCGGAAACTTTCATCGACGTTTTTATATTTATGAGAAGAGCTGCCCTCGACGAGAATTTTAATTTTGCCAGTGAAGCTGCGGGATTTGGGCTTAAAGCGGTCGGCGTCAATGCCGTTTGGAGCGTATTTGATGTCAGAGTTACCGTAAGTTTCGGCAAGCCAAGTACGGCACCATTCGGAAATAGTGATATATTCGATGCCGGGGACTTTTGCGTAAGTGGCGCTGGCGGCGCGCTGTTCAGGATCGGAAGAAGTATAAAAACCGGTTTCAAGGTTCTGGACTAGATATTTGCGATGACTGACGTTTGAATATTTTGAAACATATTCGAGGGTGAGCCACATGGTGGCAACCAAGGTGTCAAAATGCGCAGTGATGGGGCGAGAGATGGCAGAAACGACAGAGAGCGAGGTTTGATTGGATTGATAATCGGTTTCATTGGTTTGTGCGTTTAGAAGCGTGACGTCATAGCCATTCTTTTTGAGGAGTTCGGCGTGCTTGGTGGCAACGATGATGCCTCCGGAGGGATTCGTGGAGGGGAGAACAAAAGCTAGGCTGGGGGCGAGTTTAGAGCGAATGAAGTCAGCGACACCGTTGCCGCTGGTGAGAGTGTAGTGTGTTTTAAGGACGGCTTCGTGGGCGGTGGTTGCGAGATATTCTCGCATTTCGCTGGAGGCGATGAGGTTTTCGAGATTACTGCGCCAGGATTCCAAGGTGTTGTCGCAAAGAAGGCCAGTTTTGCCGTCTTCGATTGCTTCAGCGAGAGCGCCAACTTTAGAGGCGATGGTGGGGACTTTAACCAGTGAAGCCTCTGTCCATTTGTTTTCGGATTTGGCCTCGTTAAAGACGGACTGTTCGAGCGGGACAAGGTTAACGTCAACGGAACGAATAAGTTCAGGAAGCTTGTGCCAATCAATGAAGGGCGCGGATATAATTTTATGCTTTACGGGTTCCATTTCTGGCGGGAGGTCAAGCAAACCAACTACCTTTAGATAGAGGTTCTCGTGTTTTTGAAGGAGGTCAATGAGGACGGGCATGATTAGTGCGAAGTCGGCGTTATGAGTGATGGTGCCGGAGAAATAGCCAAGGATGATTTTTTCAGAATCGCGTTTAACAGAGGTGAGGGCAGCTTCGGAACATTCGACCATTTCGCTTGAGGCGACGTTGCGGTTGACGTAAACTTTTTTCAGGACTTTTTCCATTTCGGTCTGGAGTCTAGTGGTAGAAGCGATGCCATAGTCGCAGAGTTTTAGGGTTTCACCCATGCGATTGACGCCGTCATTGTAGATGTCTAGGTCGGCGCCCTTTAGAGACTGGACGTAAGGGATTTCGTTGGTGTATTTGGTGTCAAAAACTAAATCGTCGATGTCGAAGAAAACGGTCTTGTGGTTTTCTTTTGCGAGTTTGATAAAGTCTTTGATGAGCGGGAGAATGGGGCAGCGGTAAAAAACAAAGCCGTGGTAGAACTTAAGTTGGTCGAGCTTGAGGTTGGTGTAAAAAACTTTGTCGCAAGAGAGGCCGTAGGCTTCGAGTTGTTCGATTTGATGATCGACACGGTAGCGCTCGGGGTGGGGGAGGTTACAACCACTGATGAATAAGATGTCTTTGAAGCCTTGAGAGGCGGGGTTCTTGGCGGCGGCTTTTTGGGCTTTTTTGAAGGCGAGGTGAGTTTTGGTTTTTTTGACAAGGCCAGATATGCCATAGTCTTTGAGAATTGAGGTGGCCTTTTTAGCCAAAGTTGCTACACGGTTTTTATTCATTTGCGCTCCTTTTTGGGAATGAACTTCCCTTTTATGCCTTGTTGATAGTCGCGATAGCCGAGAAGGTACATGCGGATTTTGGCGATTTTTTGACGTTCAAAGAGGAGTACGCCGATCATGTTGCGTTTTTGGGCGGCGCCGAGCTGCATGACGTAAGAGCATTCTTTGGTGTCGCGATACATATCAAGAAGATAGTGGGCGTTTCTCATCATGTAGTAACGGCGAATTGGCGGGTGATTAGTACAGAGGAAGTTAAAGTGATAGATTTTTTTATAAAAGAGGTCGCCAAGATTATGTTCGATTTCGAGACTGTTGTCGCGCAGGATTTTATAGCCGTGTTGGCGGAGATTAAGGCAGTATTCAAGATCGACAGAGTCGATGAATAGCCATTCTTTGAAGCCACCGAGTTTTTCCCAAATGTCGAGGTTCAAGAGGTTGCCGGAAGTCATGACGTCATGGGGGAAGTCGGGGTTGTGGCGAGGCCGACGATTGTGTAGCTTGGTTTTGTGCCAAGGTGTAACGATGGCGATGTTGGACGTATCTGTGGAGGCGATGCGTTTTTTCAGTGCGGGAAGGATTCCCTTAGGAAAAGTGGTGTCTTGGTCGTTTGTGAGAAGCCATTTGAAGCCGGCCTTTTGGGCTTTCTTCGCGGCGAGATTGAGAGCCTTAGCGATGCCGAGGTTTTCGTTTTTCCAGACGTAGTCAATTTTTTCAGAGATGGGAAGGCGGTCTTTATTGTTTTTGCCCTCGGTGTTGTCGATGATATAAAGATGGTCAACATCATCTAGGTATGTGGAGATGTTAGCAAGGTCATCGTCGGAAGGGTGATAGAGGATGACGGTAGCAGCAAGTTTAACGTTAGCGGAGTTTTTAGCCATACGGCTATTATAACATAGAACTGGGAGAAATTATTGTTTTGGGGCGAGTTTGATTTCTATGGCTTCAAGGCGGAGGCTTTGACCGGAGGTGCCGGCGGTTTCTCCGTCTTTGACCCAGTCTTGCCAGCCGATGTTTTGGACGTGAGCGCGGTAAGTGATGCTGTAGTCGGACGCTAAAGAGTCGTTAAGTTTGATTTCTATGGCTTCAAGGCGGAGGCTTTGACCGGAGGTGCCGGCGGTTTCTCCGTCTTTGACCCAGTCTTGCCAGCCGATGTTTTGGACGTGAGTACGATAGGATTGTTCAACGACTTGTGGCTTTTTGACGATGCGGATTTGAATGGCTTCAACTCGGAGAGATTGACCAGTTGTGCCTGAAATCTCATCGTTTTTAACCCAGTCTTGCCAGCCGATGTTTTGGACGTGAGTACGATAATAAATGTCGTATTGTTCGGCGAGATTGCCGGTTAGACGGATCTGGATGGCTTCAAGGCGATGGTCGGCGAGGCCGGTGACGGCTCCATCTTTTGAATATTCCGATTCCCAACCGACGTTTTGAACGTGAGAGTGATATTCAATGCCTTTAAGGCCTTCTTCAAGTTGAATCGCAAGGGTTTCAAGACGGAGCGAGTAGCCGGTTGTGCCAGCCATTTCGCCGCCTTCAGACCAGTCCATGAGGCCAACGGTTTGAACGCCGGCTTGATATTTTAGAGCAAGGTCAGTGGAGACGCCTTCAACTTTAACGAGGTTTTCGAGGATTTCTTCGCGAGTTGGTACCTTGACGGTGATGGCGGGATCGCCGAACCAGTCCATGAAGTAGAGGTAGAAGTTGCGGTTGCCGTAGGCGCCGCAGGTGACGGTGCCGTAGCCGGCGTCGAGGGCGGCTTGGTTGGGTTGGTAGGGGGTGTAGCGGTAAAGTGAGGAGGTGGCGAGATTTTCGACGTTGACAATGGAGCCGCCGCAAGCGCGGTTAGGGTTGTAATAGATGAAGTTTTCGCCGAGGGGGTAGTTGGTCCAGCCGCCGTTCAGGACGGTGCGGAAGAGGTAGGCGGCGTTGTCGAGCTGGTTAACGAAGCCGTAGTAAAGTTCGTTACAGGGGGCGGTGTCGGGGCAGCCGAAGCCGGTGGCGGAGCGATATTGGAGAGAGTTGGGCCAAGAGTCGGAGATTAAACCCTGTTCCTTTTCTAGGAGGACAAGAAGAACCTGGGGGTTAATTTTGAACTCGTGGGCGGTGTCGTAGATGACCTGGGCGGCGGTGCGGTAAGGAGTGCCTTCGGGAATGAGGTCACCATAAGCAATACCTTCGGCGAAGATTTCGTCGGCGAGGCAGACGAAGTGGCCGTCTTTAACGTGGTAGTGAACCGAGGGGTACCAAGAAGCCATGTAGGTTTCGGTGTTGTTACAGTTGCCGTGAGCGTGGAGGAAGGCGTCGATTTCGGCGACGGTCATAGACTCGTAGTTACCCATGGTGTAGTCGGAGATGATGTTGCCGGGGTTGAAGTTGGCGAGCGAGGCGGCAGTAGAGCCCTGGGGGATGCGGAGGGCGAGAAAAGTGAAGGCGGCGATGAAGGCGAAGAGGAAGCTGAGTTTATAAATGAGGCCGGGGTGGCGGCGATTGAAATTTTCCATTATTCAACGCCTCCAGTGATGATGCCGGTTTTGTCGCCAGAGGAAAGTTCGATGGTGATTTGGAGCGGGCGAGAGAGACCGGCGAGGTCGGAAGCGGAGATGTCAAAACCTTCGCAAGTCGAGGTGGAGACGACGGGGACGAGGTTGGCGGTGCGGGTGAGCGAGTGGGCGGCGCCGTCGGAAAGAGTGAGGGTGCAGGTGCCAGAGGAGAGGTATTGGTCGATGTTGACGCGGATGAGGAGTTGGTCGCCGGAGAAACGAGCGGCGGTGAGAGCGCCGGTGATGGAGGCGGAGGTGTTTGGATTGGTGCCTTCGTAGCCGGCGGGAGTTTTGCCATCGGGGCTGACAGAGGGGGATTCGTCGGCTTCGGCAGCGGGAGTGGTGAGAGTTTGGTCGGTTTTAGAGGAAGAGGAGGCGACAGTTTTGGATGCGGATTCGGTGGAAGAAGCTGTTGAGGCCTGAGAAGTTGGGGTTTTTGGGCGAGTGAAATAGCGAACGGCGAAGAAGGCGCCGACGCCAAGAATGACGACAATAGAAATCCAGAAAAGTGGCGTCTTCACGAGCGGGCGACGACGGCGAGCGGGGGCTTCGGGTGCAGGGGAGAGAGAGTTTGGTTGTTTGTTTTCGGGCATAGTGTTTTCCTTCTTATATATTATATATGATGTTATAATAAGATTCAATGGAGTATTTCTGGAAAAAGAAGGCGATTTTATCATTTCTGGCGGCGATTTTGATTGTGGCGATCCATAATTCGACGGGGTGGCAATATAGCGGTGCGATGGCGACGGATGGGTGGATTTCTGGGGCGCTGGCGATACATGATTTTTTGGCTTATATACTCGGCGGGGTGGCGGTGCCGTTTTTCTTTTTTATTTCTGGCGTGACGATGTTTAGGAATTATAAGCCGGCGCTTTATAAGCGCAAAATGAAGTCGAGGGTGAAGTCGCTTTTAATTCCCTATTTGATTTGGAATGTGGTGGGGATGGTGGTGGCGATAATATATACTTATACACCGCTGAAAGAAGTGACGGCGGGGCGGGAGGAGTTTGTGCCGACGGTGGAGAATGTTTTGCGGGGGGTGTTCTTATATAAATATAATTATCATTTTTGGTTTTTGGCGGAGTTGATGATTTATACGGCGCTGGCGCCAGTGATTAATGTTTTGATTACTAAAAAGTGGAGCGCGGCGGCGACGGTGGTTTTGCTCCTGGCTTCGACGCTTGTGAGTGGGCTGGGGGTGTATCCGCTGTTTTATGTGATTGGATGCTGTCTTGGGAAGCATTATCTTGAGGCGGCGACTAGGAAGCAGTCGAAGTCGGTGATAGTGATGTGTGGGGTGATGGTGCTGGTGGGGTTAGGGGCGAGAGTGTCAGAGAGTTTACGCGTGATTGAGATGCCGCTGATTCTGGCGGTGGTGAGTTTGTTAATTTTGATGATGGGGATTTATGGGCTGGCGGATGGGGTTTTGCCGAATGTAAAAAACCGCGAAGTTTACGGGGAGTTCTTCCCGCTTTATGTGTTGCATCCGTATATAATTGCTGTGGTGGTGAAGGCGATGTTCATAGTGGGTCCGAAACAAACTTGGATGGCGGTGGTGGCGGAAGTTTTAGGGACGGTGTTAGCGGTGGTGCTGACGGTGGTAGTGGCGCGGGTGTGGCATAAGAAGTTGCCGAAAAGTTATAAAGTGTGTTTTGGCGATTAGGCTTCGAGGTCGAGGCCGAGAATGCCGGCGGCTTTAAGTAAGATTTCGATTTCTTCTTCGGAGGCGTCAGGAGAGTTGATTTTGGAGTTGAAGAGGGCGACGGTTTCGGGGTGAGAGTCAAGAAGGATTTCGAGCGAGCGAGCGGCGCCGGGAGTCTTTTTGACGATGCCTTTAGCGACGAGGTTGTCGATGTGTTCGGCAACCGCAGAAACAGAAGAAAGACCGAGGCCGGACATGATTTCGCGGTAAGTGGGAGAATAATCGTTTTGCTTCAAAAAGTCGGCGATAAAATCGACAATTTGCTTTTGCTTTTTTGTTAATTTCTCGGACATGTATGTTATAATTGTATAATAAATGGTCAAAGAAGAAAAGACAATTGACGGATTCCCTGTTCGCCGCGTGAAGGATTCTGCGCTGGTCGCAAAATCGAAGGCGAATAAACTGTCGTCGAATAAAAAAATTGAAAAAAAGCCGGCGCAAAAACGGGCTACAACGAAAAAAGTGGCGCAGGAAAAAGCGATGCCAAAGCTGGTGACGCCAAAGCGCCGAATTAGCAAAAGGCGGACTGCAGAGATGTTTGCGGCGGAGCCGGAAGCGTTTAATCTTGATATTAAAACCTCAGATGAGATCGAGATTTTGGACGAAGAAGAAGATTTTGCGAAAGATATTCGTGACGAACGACTGGAGGAAGAGTTGTTTGGTGAAGCAGTGGCGAACGAAGGGGCGCATGAAGAATTTTTGGCGCCGGTAGAAACGTTTGAAATGGGGGTGAAAGAAGCGGTCACGGAAGATGGCGTGATTTCCGAGGTGGGCGATGAGGAGGTGAAAGATATGAAGAAATCTAAGCGCGAGCTTAGGGAAAGCGAGAAGCGAGCGAAGTTGGAGCGTAAGCGTCTGGAGAAAGCGCAAAAACACGAGAAGAAAAAGAAGTCGAAAGCTCGCAAAGTTGTGAAGTGGGTGGTGATTGTGCTTTTGGTGTTGTTACTTGGGGCGGGAGTTTACCTGTATTTCTGGGGAGATGGGATTATTAAGAAAATTACTGGCGGGAAGGGCGACCTTTGGAGTGCGATTGGGGCGGTGACGAGCGAAACTTATGACCCACTGAAGACCGACGACAAGGGGCGAACGAATATTTTGGTGTTTGGAACGAGCGGGTTTGATATGGACGGGACCGGGGAGGGTGGTTATCAGCACGACGGGTCGCAGCTAACGGATAGTATTATGGTGGTGTCGATTGATCAAGAGACGGGCGATGCGGCGATTGTTTCCCTGCCGAGGGATTTGTATGCCGGCTATACCTGCACAGCGACTTCGAAGATTAATGAAGTGTATTGGTGCAATAATCAATATGGCGACAATGAAGATGCTGGGGCGGAAGCATTACAGGCGAAGATTAAGGAGATTTTGGGCATTGATACGCAATATTGGGTGCATATGAACTGGGGGGCGCTAATGAATATTGTGGATGCGATCGGCGGGATTACAGTGACGCTTGATGAAGATATTGATGATGAGTGGTACACAGGGTCGGTGTATTCGGCGGGAGTGCCGTATGAGCTTGATGGGTATCATGCAGTGGCGCTGTCACGCGCGCGGCACGGGACGGCCTATGGTGATTTCTCGCGGGCGGCGAGCCAGCAGAAGATTTTGATTGCGATTAAGAACAAAGTGGTTGAGAAAGGGTTGGGGCTTTCCGAGGCGGTGAATATTATTTCTGCGCTTGGTGATAATTTGAGGATGAATCTTTCTATGTCGGAGATTAAGACCGGGATGCATTTACTTGAGACCTTTGATATTGAGAGTATCCGTCAGATTCCGCTTTGGGATGATAATACGCATTATATGACCTTTGGGAACCAGAATGGGATTTCCTATATTGTGCCAACGGCGGGGATTGGGAACTATGGGATTATTCAGGATTATATTGCGCAACAACTCAAGAGTAATCCGGCGGAGCGCGAAGGGGCAGTGATAATTGTTTATAATGGTTCGGGCGAAGCGGGGGCGGCGGCGAGCGAGCGCGAGATGCTTGAAAGTAAAGGTTACATCGTAAAAGAGATTGCGAATGCGCCGGAGGGTGAGTATGAGTATACCGAAGATTTTGAGATTTATGATGCGAGCGAAGAGCTGAAGCCGGATTCAAAGAAGGCGTTGGAGAAGCTGTATGGGGTGGAGATGAAGCCGATGGATCAATTGCCGAATGGGATTTCTCCGATTGGTTATGATTTTATCATTATAGTTGGTAATGCGGCCGAATAAAAAAATAGCCCCTAAGGGCTATTTTTTATTCTTCGTCGCTAACGTCTAGTTTGGAGATGATGAGGACGCGGTCGCGACCTTCGCCTTCGGAGTGGGTGGTGACGTCGGAGTAATCTTCAGCGAGTTTGTGGACGATGCGGCGGTCGGCGGCGTTGAGGTTGATGGTCATGGGCTCGCCGGTTTGGCGGACTTTCTTAATCCAGTTTTCGGCCTTTTCAGTGATGCGGTCAGCGCGTTGACGTTTGTAGTCGGCGATGTCGACGTTGACGCGGGTGAGCTCGGCGTTTTTAGCGACAAGCGACATGCTGACGATGTGCTGAAGACAGCGGAGGTTTTCGGCGTTTTTACCGATGAGTAAGCTGTTCATACTGGTCGAAGGGACGGAAAGTTGAATGACTTCGTCGTCAACGGTTGACCAAACCGCAACGTTAATCCCGAAGAAGCTCAAAAGGTCTTCGAGGTATTTGGTGGCAAAACGGATAGATTCATCTCTGTCCATGGTTATCTCCTTTTCTTTTTAGTATCTTTAGCGGAGATGCGAGTGATTTTGGTTCCATGTTTTTTATTTTCGATGACTTCAGCTTCCTGAACTTGTTTGAGTTCTTTCAGGATGGCTTTGTCGGCCGAAACTTCCATTTCTTTTTCGGCTTTATCAAGAACGATTTTTTGTTGAACAAAAGTGATGATGTTGGAGAGGAAGTAATACAGGATGAGGGCGCCTGGGAGGTTAATCATGATGATGAGGAGCATGATGGGCATCATGGTGCCCATTTGGGCGGA
>CAYODV010000016.1:0-16309 GCA_964402915.1 uncultured Candidatus Saccharibacteria bacterium | reverse complement strand
GCGAACATTCCTTTGAAGCATATTTCACAGAACCAGACTCAGGAAGCGCAAAAGCCAGTTTCAGAATTATAAAAAACGAGGATGTCCCATTTGTCCCTAATACTGGTGTATTTACGAGTGAAAGTGGCAGAATGGAAATAGCAGATGATTTTATAATTATCGCCATGATTGCTGGAGCTATTGTAATAATGGGAATTCTAATACGGAAGGTAAACAGATAATAAAGAGTTAGGCATATAGTATTATGAGGGGTTCAAGAATAAAAAGGAATAATTGCACGGGGCTACGACATTTTGTAGCGGTACTTCTGATTTTTAGCTTCCTCTTTAATAGTTTCACTTCAACAATTGCGTTCGCGATTGGCTCTGAATCTTCGGATTCCATTACGGCTACTTATCCATATTATGCTTTCGTGGAAGACCCAGACAATCCATGGGAAACAGTTTGGGATGCTCTAGATTCAACTGACACTATAAAATATAGTGATAGCTATTTCGACGCACCTTCCCCTGGCGATCATCCAGAGCTTCGAACCGCGTCGTATGCGTTGGCGCTGGCAGGGTACGAAAATCAAGCGGACGGCTATCCTGCTGACGGTTCGGTCGCGAATCCGAAGCTGATTGATTTTCTTACTCAACTAGGTTTTTCCGATTATCAAAGTTGGGACGTGGCGTCGGAGGAAGATGGGCATTCTTTCGGGACGACTATTGGGCATAAAACTCTTGAGAGCGGGCAAGAGCTAATTGTAGTGGCGCCGCGCAATTATAATTATATGACGGAGTGGCTGTCGAATTTTAACGTGGGGACGAGTGGCGACCATGCTGGGTTTTCTGAGTCGGCGGATTTGATGGTGGGGAGGTTTGACGAATATGTTTCCGACCACAATTTTGCCGATTATAAAGTTTGGGTGGTTGGTTATTCGCGGGGTGGGGCGGTAGTTGATTTGTTTGCGAAGAAAATCAATGAGAATATAGATAATTATATGCTCGCGGCGGAGGATTTTTATGTTTATACTTTCGGTGCGCCGAGAGCGAGCGTGACCGAGACGCTATATTCTAATATTCACGACGTGAAAGATGGGAATGATTTGTTGCTGGGTTATGTTTTTCCGAAGCTGTGGGGATTTTATAACACGGGGGTTTACGAGGAAATCCATCCGGCGGATCTAGAAATAACCACGTCGATGATTGATATTTCCGATTTGGCGGATAGTTCGAGGGCGATGAATTTGCTTTCTTCTAATGAAGGCGTGACGAAAGAAGTTGGCGCCATGAACGGCAGGGAGTTTATGGATGCGTGGCTGGAGTTTGTGACGGAGAATGGGCTGACGCGAGAGTATTTTGATACGGAAGTGAAGCAGCCGCTTTCTGCGATTATGAAGGCGTATCAGCTTCGGACTCTCGATACGCAAAGCAATTTGCTCAATTTTATTAAAAGTACCGACGGCGGGTTGGCTGGAAGAGTAGCAGGTAATGCGTTTGCGGACTTGTTGACGGGTGGCTACGGCAGTTCAATGGAAGAGGCTCTGGATAATTTTCCGCCATATCAAGATTTAGTGAAAATCTTGAGAGGAACGGCGACAGACGCTGATGTTGACGATTTTTTGACCCATCTCACAAATTATATGGAAGAATATGATGACTACGGTGATTTGTCTGGCACGGATTTGGAGATAACGGAAGAGGAATTTGAGATTATCAAGGAAAATCTCCCGAAGCTCATAAAGGCTTTGGCGCCTTTGATTATAGCGGATGCTGAATATACGCAAAATACCTTTGGTGAGGATTATTCGCTGTTTTATACATATTCTTTGGTTGATAATGCCGGTAAGTTAGTAACTGGGCATATTCCGGAAAGCATCATGCCGATTCTCAAAAGTTTAATCCCGGAAGAGGAAATTGTAATTCCAAAAGTGCCGAATACGGGCAGAAAATAGCGGCGATGGGGGGCTATGCCGACTGGTCGCCGGCGAATGGGATGGAGGAGAGGTTATCCCAATTTGATTGGACATCGAGAGTTTTTGCTTCGACGAGTTTTTCATCAATCAATTCTTGGGTTTTGTGCGTAAGGAGGGCGGCTTTTTCTATGGTTGCGAAATAATTTCCGTTCTTTTCCTTGTCGAAAGAAATATTAGTTAAACCTTCTTTACTCATAATAGAACTCTCTGGAAATTGAGCGTACGTTTCTCGATCAATTGACTCAAAGGCGGGTTTTGATTGTTTGTCGTCAGCTTCAACATTTGCACGAACGAAGGCGACGTAGAAAGCCCTATCCCATGCGCGACCAGGCAGGGCGCCTTTTTCTAGCCTCTGGTATTCTGGATGCGAGGTCAAGAAGTCGTCGACGTCGAAGCGGTCGGCGATTCCCTTTTTGTCATAAATTCGATTGCCTTGTTCGTTGTAGTTGAAGACGCCTACGATAAGAGCCTCGTAATTTCCATAGTGGTTGGATTCGCCAGTTTCGCGGTAGATATAATTGAAGACGTCTTTACCTGGTTGTTTAACACAGCCGGAGGATATAAATTCAACCGAACGGGCGTTCACTTCGCCGTTTTTGACTTCAGCGATGGTTTCCGGAATCGAGCCTTTTTCGGTGTCGAGCTTGCGGAAATTGACACGAGAAGAGTTGTCTTTATCGGTAGAAAATCTAAGCTCGGCAGATTCAATAGCGCCGTAGGCTTTAGGATTAGAGGTGACACCCCATTTTTCAACGTAGTCTAAACATTTTTTTGCCGAATACTCGGCGAGGTCGTCCATCGAATCGGAATCTATCTCTGTGGCATCCTCAAAATCGAGCTTGTAAGATTCGAAGGCTTTTTCTCTTGCTTCCATACGCTCGATAAGGTTTTTGCGTTCTTCGGGCGTTAATTTGCGCCTCTCGGGGGCGTCGTATCCGTCGTGACCATAACCAGAAATGGCGCGCTGGGCGTTGCCGGCTTTTTGTTGCTGGACGAGACCAAGAATATTTCCACCATATTTCATTAGAGTTCCTCCTTTTTTGGGTAAAGATATTCGTCGAGTTCGTTATAGAGAGTGATGAGTTCTGCGCGTTTTTCGAGGTGGACGTGTCGGTCGCGGTCTTCGAAGAGGAACGCTTGGAGTTGTCTATGGGCTCTTTCGGCGGATGGCCTGGTCAAGTCGTTGGCCTCAAGCCCCATCCATTCGTCCCAAATTCCGTTAGCATAGGTTCTAGGCGCCAGATCGCGCGAGCCGCGCACTTCGCCCTCGGTAATCATAGTCCATTCATCATACGCTAAATCGTCGTGAGATAGAGAGCAATTCTCGTCAAACTCATCGTAAGCAGACTGGGTGGCCTCGAGGGTTTTTCGATGAGAGTCGTAGGCTTCACGGTCTTTTTTCAAGATGATGGAGCCGTTGGGGAGTTTTTCAGTGGAAGTGCCCGACTGCTCTTCTTCGTAATTAAAGGATCCGGCTTCGAGGATTTTTAGCATTCCTTTGGCGGCGGCTTGGCGCTCGGCGAGCATGGGCTTTGTTTCGTCGGGGACTTCGTTTTCTTCGAGGGCGTCGCGGTTATAAAGCAGCTCATCGACTAGTTCGTCGTAAGCTTTTTCGTTGAGGGCGATGCCCGGTTTGGCGGCTTCGAGGCGCTGGCGGTGTTTTTCAACAATTTGTTTTTGGCGGTCGCCGTCAGACTGAAATTCAGGAGCGCCGTCTGCCATTTCCTGCCATGGGTTCCCCTCTTTCTTTGGCATATTTGGTATATATTCGTATGAGCTCATGTTACCTCCTTTAGCGCCGCAAATATAAAGAAAAATGCGACTATTTACTTAGTCGCTAAACTACTGGCTACCTTATAGAAGATGGCCTTGTAAATAGCCGCATTCTACCTTCTATAAGGTAATAAAGTAAGCCTTTAATGTAGTTTAGCTGAGAATATTATATCAGTTTAGGAATCAAAAATCTAGTCTTTAGCTGTTTTTACTTTGATACTACGTTTCGTTATTTGGTGATTTGTTGAACCCAAGAGATGAAGTTGGAGGTGGCGTTGTCGGTGCGTTCGGCTTCAGTGTGACCTTTGCCCCAGACCATGGCGAAATCGACGGATTTGACGGAGCTGAGTTGTTCGAGGGCGAGTTTTAGGTTTAGCTCGGTCGTAAGTGCGGTGTCGCCCTGTTCGATGCCGGAGCGGATGCGCCAGTACTGCGCGACGTTAGAGGCGCCGTAGCCGTCGTAGTAATTAGTGAGGTAATACATTGGGTTGTACATGTCGACGCGAGTTTTAGTCGAGATGCCGAGCGAGTCGGTCGCGGCGAGGTCGGACTCGAATGAAGATGGGTAGTTAGCATCCCAGCCAGAGAGGGCGGAGTATGTGCTGGAGTTGTTGGCGATGAGTGTGGACTCAAAAGTGTCAAAGTGTTTGTATTCGGAGCTACCATCGCCAAAGACGTTGTTTTCGGTCTGGGTACCTGCGGGAGAGTCGAAAGCGCCGACGGTCTTAGAGGCGGACTTGTGGGCGGTGACGAAATCTTCGAGGCTGGTCGGCTTCGTAGCGGAGGCGCCAGAGTTGTCGCTGAGGTAATTATTATACGAAGTGAGGATTTCGCTCATGAGGTAGTCGTAATATGAGCCCTTGAGGTAGATACCGGTTTCGGACTCTTCGAGGGTGAGGGCGTTACCGTCGGCGTCTTTTAAGCCGAGCTTGTTGATGTAGTCGGCGAAAACTTTGGCGAGGTCGTCGGAGAGTGCGCCGGTGAAGGTGCCGTCGGTGCGAGTGCTAGAGCTTGAGAATTGGCCCATGTTCCATTCGTAGGCGGCGTCGGCGATGTCGAGGCTGGTGATTGGACACCAGTCCATTGAACCGTAGGTCGCGTCGGAGATGAGATTGCCGCTGGCGTCTTTCATGGCAGCGCCGAGCGAGGTGAGGTAGGGGTAGTAAAGAGTGCTATCGCCAGAGGCGCCGAGGATGGCGGATTGAGCGCCGCCGCCAGAGTGGCCGAAAGAAATCATTTTAGTGGCGTCGCCTGGTAGGCTGCCGGCGTTGAAGCGGTAGTAGCGGATGGCGGCTTTGAGGTCGGTGACACCGTAAGGAGCACCGCCAGAGGCGGATTCTGAGCTGTCGCTTGAAGCAGTGTCGGTATTCATCGATGGGCCGTTTCCAGAAGGCATTTCACCGCTAGGTCTTTCGCCGGAGGGTAGATCGCCAGAGGGAGCTTCACCGCTTGGGACGCCGCCACCGTTACCGCCACCCATGCCGGCGCGACCACGAACGCCGGGGTAGAGGTAAATCATGCCGGCTTCGAGGTAGGATTTGACAGTATTATAATTATAGGACGACGGGGCAGACTGGGCGGAGTAGCCAGGAGTGTTGACGGGGATGACGATGGGGGCGGTGGAAGCCGTGTAGCCGCCTTGTTGACCGGAGGCGTTAACTGTGCAGGAGTATAAACTGTTCCCTGCTTCCTCGCAGTTTAAGTAGGCGGCGGGGACGTAGAGGCCGAGAGTTTCGTTGCTGGACTCGGCGTTGGCGAGGTAGGAGACGCCGATTTGATAATAAACACCGTTTGAGCTGTCATAAGACCAGTTGGCGGAATTGAAGGTTAGTTTGTCGTTGTCTTGAGTGTAATTTTCCAAGAGTTTGGACCGTTCTTCGTCGGTGAAGACGGAAGTGGCGCCGCTATTATTGCTGTTAGACGAAGAGGAAGAAGACTTGTTGGTGAGCTTGATGATGAGGAAAGTTGCTCCGGCGATGAGCAGGACGGCGAGGATGGGGAGGAGGATTTTTAGATGAGGTTTATGGCTGGGCGCTTGGGGCGCTGTGGATTCTTCTGAGGTCGTAGATACCGGGATTGTTGGCTCTGGCGCGACTCCGGTCGGTGTCGCTTGAGGTGTAATTAGTGGTGGGTTTTGGTCCATAAAATCTCCTGTTTTAACGCTACCTTTATTATAGCATACGGAGTGTGGTATAATAGGGGCAAGATAATATAAATATAAGGAGAGTATGAATAATAAAGAAATCTATAAGAAAACTTTAACGTTTTCGGTGCGGCGATTGCTTTGGGATATTGCATCGATCGTAATTATTATCGGGGTGAGTGCGGCGGGATTTTTGCTCGCTAAGCAGATGGCGGATAAGGGACTGGTTGGTCTCGCGATTGGCGTAGTAGTAGGCATTATCATTGTGGCGATTGCGTCGCATTTTATTTCTTATGTGTTTAAGGCGGGGCAAATCGCGATGATGACGAAGGCGATTGCTGACGGGAAGCTGCCAGACGACGTGTGGGGCGAAGGCAAGAAAATCGTCAAAGAGCGATTCCTGACCGTGGCGGCGTATTATGCTGTGACGAATGTCATCAAGGGCATCTTTAACGAGTTGGGCAAGGCGATTACTGGTATAGGCAAGGCAATCGGCGGAGATACTGGAGGCACGGTAGGAAGTGCAGTGTCTAGCGTGATTCAAACCATTGTGAACTACCTTTGTGATTGCTGTCTGGGCTGGGTGTTTTATCGCAAGGACGAGAAAGCAGCCAAGGCTACGATGGAAGGTGCGGTCTTGTTCTTTAAGCATGGCAAGACGTTTGCGAAGAATATGGGTCGCGTGTTTGGCATGGGTGCTCTTTCCTTGCTTGCGATTGGCGGCGTGTTCTTTGGTATTGCTTATCTAATTACCGGTGCGTTCCCAGGTGCGTTTGTTGCTGTAGCTGCAGAGGTTGTGGCTAAGGGCGAAGGGGATGTTTCGTTCTTTGGTAATCCAGATAATTTGAGATTAGTTGCGGCGGGGATTGGTGCGTTAACAATGTGGGGGATGATTCACGGTGCGTTCGTGCGGCCGTTTGTGCTGGTGGGGGTGCTGCGCAATTATATCGAGTCGGGCAAGAATGAGAAGTTTACTTCGGCTGATTTAGATGCAATTGAGAAAAAGTCACCGAAGTTTAAGAAGCTGCGCGCGGAAGCGTAAAACGTTCAATAAACCGCTCCGAAAGGGGCGGTTTTTGGTGGCGGAAAACCTTAAAATTTTAAGGTTTTTTTGATTAAAGTCAGGTATAATATAAGCATAATGAACGATAAGAAAATCGAACGTGTTGAAGAAAAATACCTCGTGACGAAGAGTGAGAAGGCGAAACTTTTGAAGGCGCTTGAAAAAAAGTTGGAGCATGACCAGTTTTATAAAGAGGAAGTTTTGAGTTTGTATTTTGATACGCCGAACTACGACCTGGCGATAAAATCGATTGACCGGCCGAATTTCCGCGAGAAGGTGCGGGTGCGAGCGTATGATTTGCCGAAGAAGTCGACGCCGGTGTTTTTTGAGACGAAGACGAAGATGGTGGTGGGCAAAAGGAAGATTGGCGATAAAAGGCGGCTGGTGTTGCCGCTTAAAGATATATATAAATATATGAAGGGTGGGGATTTGGTGGGGTTGACCGAGAAATATACGAAGGGCGACTGGCAACAATGCCAGGTGGCGAGGGAGCTTGATTATTTGATGAAGTTTTATCGGCTGGAGCCGAAAGTGGTGATTTCTGCGAATCGAACGGCGTTCGTGGCGAAGGAAGATAAAGGGTTTAGGCTGACGTTCGACGAGAGTTTGCGGTTCCGCGAAACGGATTTGAAGCTTGAGAAAGGTAGTAAAGGTGAGAAGTATTTTCCGGCGTTGGGCGAAAAAGAGCGTTCGGTGATTATGGAAGTGAAGACGCTGACGGCGATGCCGCCGTGGTTTGTTGCGGAGCTATCGAAGCTCCACGTTTATCCAGTTAGGTTTTCTAAATATGGAAAAATATATCAATTAATCCAAGAAAGGAAAAAATAAAATGTTTAACAGTGTGTTTGATACAGCGAGCGCGGGGCTGAACATTACGACGATACTTTTATGTTCGGCGGCGGCGTTAGCGCTGGGGCTAGTGATTGCGTTTACGCACATGAAGACCAGTAAGACGAGTCGTAATTTCTTAATTACGCTGACGATTTTGCCGCTACTTGTTGAAGTGGTGATGTTGATGGTGAACGGGTCGCTGGGGACATCGATTGCGATTTTGGGCGCGTTCGGACTGATTCGTTTTCGTTCGATTGCCGGAAATTCGAAGGAGATTTCTAGTGTGTTCTTTGCGATGGCGGTGGGACTGGCGCTGGGCATGGGGCATATTCTGTTTGCGGCGGTGATTACGGCGATTACGGTGGTGGTGATTCTGATTTTGTCGAAGACGAATATCTTTAATCTTTCGGCGCAACCGCAGACGTTGGAGATCGTGATTCCGGAAGATCTCGATTATACGCATGTGTTCGATGCGGAGTTTAAGAAATATACGACGGCGCATGAGCTGGTGCGAAGCAAGACGACCAACATGGGGAGCCTATATCAATTAACTTATGATGTGTGCCTGAAGAAGAGTGCGAACGAGAAGGAGTTTTTGGATGCGATTCGCGTTAAAAACTCGAATCTCAAGGTGCTGCTCAGCCACGTTTCGAAGGAGCAATTAATCTAATGAATGAAGAAAAGCAAATGAATGAAGCGCAGTCGGAAGTTCCGCAAAATATGCCCGAACCGAAGCCCGAAAAGACGCCGAAAAAGTGGTTACTACCAGTGATAATTATAGTTTTGCTCGGTGGCGTGACGGCGGGGGCGCTACTGCTGGGCGGGGCGAGTGATGGCAATTCCGGTGGGAGTTCGCTGTCGAATAATATTAATGATACTGGCGTGAACTGGGATAAGTATGAGGGGACGGAGCTGGTGCTGTCCGGAACTGGCAAGCAGACGATTACCGAGGCGGGAGTTTATACGATTTCCGGCGAGCTAACAAACGGGTATATTGAGATTAGTTCGGCGGGGGCGGTGAAGTTGATTTTGAACGGAGTTTCCATTACGAACAATAGCGGTCCGGCGATTTATGTGGCAGAGGCGAAGCTGGTGACGATTGAGACCGCGGAGGGTTCCGAGAATACGCTGACGGATGGGTCGATTTATTCGGGCTGGGACGAAGATGTGTGTGGAGCGTTGTTCTCGCATGATGATTTGGTCTTGCAGGGGTCTGGGACGTTGACTGTGAACGGGAATTATGAAGATGGGATTGTCGGGAAAGACGACCTGAAGATTGTGTCGGGTAAGTATGTGGTGAATGCGAAGGACGAGGGGATTCGCGGGCGTGATTCGGTGTATATTGTGGATGGTGAGTTTGAGATTATCGCCGGGGGCGATGCGATTAAGTCGAACAATAGCGATGAAGTCGGCAAAGGCTGGGTGAAGATTGATGGGGGGACGATTACGGCGAGTGCGGGAGATGATGGGATTCATGCGGAGTCATCGTTAGAGATTAATGGCGGGACAATTCGAGTGACGAAGAGCTACGAAGGTCTAGAAGGGGCGAAGATTACGATTAATGGTGGTGATATTGCGGTGGCAAGTTCCGACGATGGGCTGAATGCGGCGGGCGGGAATGATAGTTCGTCACCAAATACGTCGCGCTATCAAGCGAGCTCGTCGAGCTATGCGATATATATAAATGGTGGTAAGGTGTATGTGAACGCGGCGGGGGATGGGATTGATAGTAATGGGGCGCTATATATTAATGGGGGCGAGGTGGTGGTAGATGGGCCGACGAATAGCGGGAATGGAGCGCTGGATGCGGAAGGCGAGGTGCAGTTTAATGGCGGTTCGGTGGTCGCAGTGGGCGCGAGCGGGATGGCGGTGGCGCCAGGTTCGGGCTCTAGTGGTTATTCGATGTCGGTGTTCTTTAGCCAGACGTATAGTGCCGGTACGACGATTAGTGTTCGCGATGCGAGTGGGAATACGGTTTTGACGCATACTGCAGCCAAAAGCTTCCAGCATGCTTCCCTTTCGAGCGAGAGTTTTGCCGAGGGTGGAACATATTATATATATGTGAATGGTGCAGAGTATACGTCGGTGACGCTGTCTGGCAAGACGACGCAGGTCGGGTCTGGGGGGATGATGAATGGCGGGATGCCTGGGCAGATGAATGGTGGGCAGCAGCAAGCTGGGCCTGGGCAAAGGTGGTAGAGCGCCAACGAAAATCCCCCGGTATTTCTACCGGGGGAGATTCGTTTAACAATGGCTTCGGGAGCGGTCAAGCTTAGAAGCGTTTCTTGCGGCTAGTCCAGTAGTAACCACCAGCGGTGACAACGGAGCCAGCGCCGAGAGCGGTCGCGACGATACCTTCAGGACCGGTGGACGGGATGACCGTCGGGGTCGGGGTCGGGGTAGGAGTCGGAGTAGGCGTTGGGGTCGGAGTCGGGGTTTCGCAAGCGACGCGGACGATGACGTCAGCGTAATCTTGTTTCATGGTGTTGTTGGCGCCGATGTAGCCTTGGGACCAAGAGCGGAGGGTGTTGTCCGCACCGCAACCGAGGTCTTTGTTGACAACTTTAGCGCTGTACATGACGATGCCGGTGTTGTTTTTGGCGTAGTGGCCAATGTTGATACCACCAGTCGTGAGGTTGTCCGAGCTTAAGGTGACGCCGGATTTGTTGTTGGCGTTGTAAAGCTTGGTCGAGCCTTTGACATATTCAAGGTCGCTACCGAGAAGTTCAAGGATTTGAACGTCTTTTTCGGTGACGTCGCTGGTGTTTTTGTAGACGATTTTATATTCTACGGTGTCACCAACTTTGACGTTGACTTGTTTCTTCCATTCAGTTTCGCCAGCGATACGAACATATTTTTCAATGGTGAAATCGTAATCGTAGACGGCTTTAACGCGGAAGGTGGCGATGGCGACGTAGCCAAAGCAGCCGGGGAGCTCGCCGTTGAGCGAGTCGTAGCCGAGTTTGACACCACCCATCACGAGGTTGTCGGTGAGGGAGAGCCCGTCAACTTTACCATTGGAAGTGATGAGCGAGGAACCCTTGACATATTCGAGGTGGAATTTGGTGTCGGACTTGAAGGTCACTTCGTCCCAGATTTTGGACGGGGTGGCATTCGAGGATGTGACGGTACCGGAAACGGTGAGTTCTTTACCGGATTCGGTCGGCACGTAGGCGTTTAAGAACACATCTTTAGCGACCATGTCGGTGCCAAAGCGGTTGTTGTTGTGAACGTAAACACGGACTTCATATTCTTGACCGTCTTCGACGTTCATAGTGCTAGCGTTCCAGAGGTCACTGGTGCCAGCTTTGCGGGCTTGGACGAAGTAAAGCTCGTTCAAGCTTGGGTTGTTAGAGATGGAGTTAAGGACGATTTTGTCGTCGATAGCGCCAGCATTAACTTGTTCGACGGTGTAAGTGGTACGGCCGCCAGCGTTGTCACCCCAAGCGAAGACGTCGGTCGAGGAGACGAGCGCGGTTCCGGCGAGAGCGGTGATGGCCGCAACGCCAAGAACGGATTTAATGTTTTTCATAATAACTCCTTATAGATTAGTTATAGATTAACATAGTTGATATTATTTTTCCAGAGTTTTTTAAGAAAATACCTCTGGAATCTTTTGTCCAGACTAGCCGAATTGTTAAATGTCTTCCTAGTCTAAAGCCGAATCATCTCAGATACAAAACTTGGAGATTCCCCAGTAGCAACAGAGCCACTGGGGAAAAAGTGCGCGTAACATCCATCATAAGCCATCACCGGTCCAGGTTTCCTCGTTGACAGTGCCCTGATTCTGGGTTTCTGCTCCCTGGGCGTTCATGTGAGCGCCAGTGGCGGAGTCGGAACCAGTGGGGACGCTGTTTTGAGTGTCGTCCGTTTCGGAGCCCTGTACGTAACAGGAGGCGTCCGGCGTGGCCGTGGGGTTTGCCAGCGGAGGCTGGGTGACCACAGGCGCGGCCGTGACTATGGCCGGAGCAGCCGTGGACATGTTTACGGACGTGGTCTGAGTGTCGGCGGTGTCAGCGGGGTTAGTGCCGCCAGTGCCAGGCTTTTCGGTCGGCTGGGCGGAAGGAACCTTCTGATTGCCATCCTCCGGATTCGGAGTGGCGGTCGGGTTGGGCGCGGGCGTGGAGGTCGGAGAGGAAGGATTGTTGCTCCCGCCTCCGGACTTTTTGGGTTTCCACTTGTGCGTGCCACCCTGATTGCTGTCGAACCAAGTGTCGAGATTGTAATCTGACCACTTGACGCCGGCAGCGGCAGCGAGAATTTTCATGACGCGTTTGGAGGCGCCAAAGATGTCTTTGCCGTTCTTGTCGTAAAGAGCGAACAGTTCGTCTTTGTCGTCAGCTTCGCTGTCATCATGGTTTTCTCGGACGGCCAACTGGTAGCTGGTCGGGTTTTCCGCGTTATCGGGTTCCAGATAGATTTCCAGAACCCAATCAGTGGAAGTCTTGATGTTGCCGTGCTTTTTCTGGACTTTAGCGAGCGTACCGCCGTTCAGTTTTTCAAAACCATAAGCGAGGACCTTGTTCGCGTAAGCGTCGTATTCGGTCGCGGGCATGGTTTTGAGTTTTTCGGCGAAGGCCGGGACTTCTTCCCAGTCTTTGAACTCAACAAGTTCAGCCAAGAAAAGGTTGGCGGCAATCTGATCCGGTGACATGGGGATACCGCGGAAAAGATTATAAACTCTTTCTTCGACAGAGCTGCCGAAAAGTAAAGGAGCATAATCTTCGAGGTGTTCCTTTCCATCTTTGAAGGCCGGGTCGTCAGCGGGGATGTAGCCACCTTCGTACGTTAGAGTGCGAATGGTGGTGGCTTTTCCGTTGACGTTGACCGTGATGGTCGTGTCAGAGAGATGGAAAATCCCATGCGGTTCGGGTGTCGGCTCCGGCGTCGGCTCAGGGGTCGGCTCCGGAGTGGGTTCAGGCGTAGGCTCAGGCGTCGCAGCTGCGGCAGCCTGCTCCTCCTCGAAAGCAGCGCGCTCAGCTTCTAAAGCAGCGCGTTCCTCCGCGAGGGCAGCCTGTTCTCCGGAAAGAGCAGGCTCCTGGTCGTCAGAGGTGTCGGCAGATCCAGTGTCGGCAGTTTCTTCGGTTTTCGTTTCAGCGGGACTGGCGTCACGTCTGTCCACGACGACAATCGGAAGTTTATTCTCCAGAATGCCGAAATAGTACAGAACATTGACCGTAGCGAAAGCTAAAACGGCAACCAAAACAAGGCCGACAAGGATTCTGACCAGGGTTTTACCCCAGGTTCTTGATTTCATAGTCATTCCTCCTCATTTTTCTCTCTGGAGAAGTGCGAGACGATTTTGGGCATGAACCAGATGAGACAACCAAGACAAGCGCCAATGATGATAGCGACTAACGAGGTTTGCCAAATGCTGGCGATGCCAAAGGCCACGAACAGCCCCAGAACGGGTGTGAGCCAATAATAGGCCCAGGATTCCTTGTCGCTGGACCGGAAGGACCAACGACAGATGACGGTGAAAATTGCTTCGATGGTGGTGGCCACGGCCAGAACGATACCCAGAATGTCACCGAGAAGAGCGCCAACGGCGCAAATCACGTAGATGACAAACTGGCGCAGAATTCCGTTCCGGAAGGCGTACCATTCAGCAATCTGCGGTTCCCTCTCCACTTCGGGGAGGACTTCGATTTCGTCGTTCATCCAATCCAGCAGGTTCTTGTCGAACAGCGGATAGGTGATGACGGCGACAACGAGTAGGATAGCGCCAAGAATGATTCCGAGTACCATAATGATTCCCCCTTCATAAAAAAATAATCACTAGTTTTGGATGTTCCAGACAATGCGTTTGTGTCTGGGATGATTCGGTTTTAATGACCGTTTATATTAGATCTAACACGCTCTAATACAGACTGCTATCATTATATCACACATAAGCCTTTTTGTCAAGCATTCTAACATAAGCTTGACGTTGTGTAAACATAAGCGGTTTGAGGTAAGGGTTGAGGGCCCAGCGGGGGCCCTCGGAATAAATAGGGGGAATCAGGGTGTGCCGGTGGCGGCCAGGGTGTCGCCCGCAGGCGGCGAGGCCGGGATCCAGTTGCCGGCAGAGTCTTTCTTTGGGGTCAGATCGGGGTTGGCCTGGAAATAACGGCGATGGTAGGCCATAGCTGTGGCCACATCTTCGATGGTGTCGGCGACGACGCCGTTTTCCTCGGCCAGCTCCCAGAGTCTTTCTTCCGTAATCGGCTTGGCGCCAACACCGGCACCGTCATAGTACCAGAAGTAAATGGTGCGGGGACGGTGGCTCCGGCGGTTGACAGAGGTGTGAATGACCTCTTCGGCCTGAGACAGCTGAGTGAGCGGGTAGAATACCGGGGCTCTGTCGTCGTGGAAGACCCAGGTGCCGATGACGGAGCCGTCAGGTTTATAACCATTGGCGTTGGTCGGAGCAGAACTGGGGTCAGACTTGGACTTTTTGTCCTTTTTGGCGGGTTTGGGATTATTTTTTCTCGGAAATGCCATGTCTAGATTCCTCCTTCTATTTTTGATGTGCGATTAGGTTTTCGATTCCCCCTATGGAACCCAAATACTCTCTTATTGTAGCACTTTCTTGATTTATTGTCAAGCATATTGTAATAATGTTTTTCTGGGCGCTGGGTGGGTTTGTGATAAAATAGAGGTATGGAAGAATATGATATTGTGATAATTGGGGCGGGGGTAGCGGGGATGACGGCGGCGATTTATGGCCTTAGGGCGAAGAAGACGGTTTTGGTGCTTGAGAAGATGGCGGCTGGGGGGCAGATTTTGGAGACGCATAAGATCGAGAATTATCCAGGGGTGCCGGGAGTGACTGGTAAAGATTTAGCGGCCACGCTGAAAGAACAGGTGAAGAAGTTTGGCGGAGAGATTAGGCTGGCGGAGGTTTTGACGGTGAAGCGCGAGGGGAGTGGATTTGAGGTTGAGACGGATGACGAGCCGGTTTCGGCGAAAACGGTGATTATTGCGAACGGTTCGGCGGAGCGGAAGCTGAGGCTTCCGGAAGAGGCCGAGTTTGTTTCTAAAGGCGTGTCTTATTGTGCGACGTGTGACGGGGCGCTTTATAAAGATAAAGTGGTGGCTGTATATGGAGGCGGAAATACGGCGGCTTATTCGGTGATGTATCTGGCGGGGATGTGCGCGAAGGTGTTTTGGATTTTCCGAAAGCCGAAGCCGCGAGCGGAAAGGCATTTGGTGGAGAAGGTGAAGGGATTAGAGAATGTAGAGGTGGTTAGTGGTGCAGTGATTAAAGAGTTAGAAGGCGACGGGAAGCTTCAGAGAATTAGGTTTGAGGACGGGAGAGTGATTGAGGCGGAGGGGCTGTTTGTGTCGATTGGGCGAGAGGCGGACAATGAGAGATTTAGGGAGCTTTTAGAGCTGGATGAGAATGGATACGTGAAGGCCGGCGAGGATTGTAAGACGTCCTGCCCTGGGGTGTTTGCGGCGGGAGATACGCGAGCGAAGAATTTGCACCAGATTGTGACGGCGACGGCGGATGGGGCGGTGGCGGCCAGTGCGGCGGTGGAGTATTTGAACGGTAAGGCTTGAAAAATCCCTGCGAAGAGGCGATAATATATTATATATAAAGGAGTTATTTTATGTTTAATCTAAAAGGGCAAGTAGCAGTAGTAACGGGGGCGTCGAGTGGGCTTGGCCGGCAAATGGCGGAGGCGTTTGCGAAACAGGGGGCGGATTTGGCGGTCTTGGCGCGGAGAGTCGAAAGGCTTGAGGAGTTGAAGGCGAGGCTTGAGAAAGATTATAAAGTGAAGGTGCTGCCGGTGAAGGTGGATGTAACTTCGACCGAGGAGATTGATGCGGCAGCCGAGAAAGTGAAGAAGGAGTTTGGGAAGGTTGATATTTTGCTTAACTGCGCCGGAAGTTCGAAAGATAAGGGGGTGCTGGAGATGGCGGATGACGAGTGGGACTTTACGATTGCGACGGATTTGACCAGCGTGTTTAAGATGACGCGGGCGTTTGGGAAGATGATGGCGGAGAAGGGCTATGGGCGGATTATTAATATTGCGAGCATGTATGGCTTGGTTGGGAATACGGAGATTCATACGGTGGCGTATCATTCCTCGAAGGGTGGCGTGGTGAACTTTACGCGCGCCGTAGCGGCGGAGCTTGCGACCAAGGGCGTGACCTGTAATGCGATTTGTCCAGGGTATTTTGAGACGGAACTGACGAAGCCCGTGCTTGATACGCCGAGGTTCCAGGAGTTTGCGAAGACGCACGTGCCGATGGAAAGGTATGGCAAGCCTGGGGAGCTGGACGCGGCGGTAGTGTTTTTGGCGTCGAAAGAGGCGAGCTATGTGACGGGGCTAATTATGCCGGTCGATGGTGGTTATACCTGCATATAATTTGCTCCGGGAAATAAAAAGACGCCCTTCGGGGCGTTTTTTTGGTGCGGGTAGAGAGAATTGAACTCTCATCTCAAGTTTGGAAAACTTGCATACTAGCCACTGTACTATACCCGCGGGTATGGGGTGAGGTAATCTGGGGTGGGATATCGGGATCGAACCGACGACCTTCTGGACCACAATCA
>CAYODV010000015.1:0-16879 GCA_964402915.1 uncultured Candidatus Saccharibacteria bacterium | reverse complement strand
TCTCCGCCCGCAACTGGTGGTCAACCCTCGCCTACCAAGGCTACGGCGAAGGCATCTCCCGCTCCAAAATCATCCGCCTCACTCACGAAATGCTTCCCAAACCTTACGTTAAACCCGACCAAGCCGTCATTCTTACCCTCCCCGACCGAATCCGCGCCGAGCGCGAACAAGCTCGTGGCAAAGCCCTTGAAACTTTTGAAGTCAAAGGCGACGACTTCCAGCAACGCGTCAACCACGCCTACGAAACCATCGCGAGAGACCTGGACATTCCCATTCTTGACGCTTCTGGCACCATTGAAGAAGTCCACGAAAAACTCAAAAAACTCTTCCAAATTTAGCTTTAGCACTATATAATAATATATATATGTCTAATATTGGTGGGCTATTGTTGTGAACAAGATAGCGATTTATCTCAATCGCCACCTCACAGGTAACGTCTTTTCTAAAGACGCCATTCTTGACGCCTACTCTACCGACCAATCGCTCCTCAAAATCAAACCCCGCCTGGTGGCTCTCCCCGAAACCACCTCAGACATCCGTAAGTTAGTGCGCTTTGTCTCGCAGCTTTCGGAGAAAAAATATGCTTTGCCCATCGCTGTTCGCGGCTCTGGGCTTTGTAAAACCGGCGCCGACTTAAGCTCCGGTTTGGTCATCTCGACCGAAAAATTAAACCACGTCCGCGAGCTTGACGCTCATGACCGCCTGGTTCACGTTCAAGCTGGCATCACGCTAGGAAAGCTAAACGCCATCTTGGCGCCCCACGGCCTCGTCCTGCCGATTAATGCCGACCCGCGCGAAACCATCGGCGGCCTCATCTCGAACGCCCCACGCGACGGCTATTCCAAACGCTACGGCGGTATCATGAACTACATCGACCGCGTTGAAGTCGTCCTTTCAAACGGCGACCTTGTCCAAACCTCCCGCCTTTCGCCCTCGCGTCTATACTCCAAAAAATCTCAAAAATCCTTTGAGGGCGAACTTTACGAAAAACTCGACGACCTCCTCACCAAACAATCCGAAACCATCGCTGCCACCTCCGCGGACACTCGCGTTGGCTACCCCGGCTTAAGGCACATCCGCCGCAACCACGGCCACGTCTTTGACCTTCTCCCCAGCTTCTTCGGCGCCGAAGGCTCGCTCGGCGTCATCACCGAAGTCATTTTACGCCTGGAAGTCCTGCCACCGCGCCCCCACCGTCTTTTCGCCGTCTTCAATTCCTACAAATCCGCCCGCGAATTTATCGACCGCGCCGAAAAATTAAACCCCCTCTCCATCGAACTCTACGACACCGAAATTTTCAAAACTGTTGAAACTTACGGCAAAAAACCCGACCTCCTCACTCGTAAATTCGACGACGGTTTCATCACTCTAATCGCCTTCAACGACAAATCCGGCAAATCTCGCCGCAAGGTCAAAAAGTGCCTCCGCTTCCTGCCCAAATCCGCCTACGTCGTTGCGGAAACCGTCAAAAACTCTCTCGACTTTGACGACTTTGCCTCCAGCCTTACTTGTTATCTCAATGCCGACGCCAAAACTGAACGCCCTAACCTCCTCCACGATTTCTTCATCCCGCGTGAACAACTTGAAAACTTCTTCACCGACCTCGCCAAACTCGCCAAAACTCACAAAAAATCTCTCGCCCTCTACGGCTGTTACTCCACCGGCGTTTACTCTGTTCGCCCCGAATTTGACCTCGCAAAAATCGACGACCGCCGCGCCGCCCTCACCTTACTCCGCGACTTTAACGAGCTCGTTGTAAAGCACAGCGGTTCACTCGCTGGTGGCCTCCCCGAAGGCCGGCTTAAACCCATCGTCATCTACCCCAGCCTAGACGAAAAAGAACAAAAACTCATTAAAGATGTCAAAAAAATCTTTGACCCTGACCACATCTTCGCCCCAGGTGTTAAATCTGATTACGACACCAAAGACGCCGTCAAAAGTTTAAGAGTAGCACCGAATAACAATATTGTGTTATAATACACAGTATGAAAGTTAAATCCAAGAAATTATCCGACACCCGTGTTTTAGTCACGGTTACCCTAGACAAACAAGATTTAGAGGCCGCTCGCGTTAAAGCCGTAGAACGCCTCGTTAAAGAAGTCAAACTCGAAGGCTTTAGAAAGGGCAAGGCTCCGCGCGAACTCGCCGAAAAAGTCCTTGATAAAAACCTCGTATCCCAAGAAACCATCGACATCGCCGTCCGCACCACCGTCCCGACCGCCTTCAATCAGGTTGAAAAGTCCCCGCTCGTCATTCCGAAGGTTAACGTCACAAAATACGTCCCCGAAGAATCCGCCGAATATACCGCCGAAGCCGACATCTTGCCGGAAATCAAACTCGGTGACTATAAAAACCTCAAGGTCAAAAAACCCGAACTAAAAGTTGAAGAAAAAGACATCGACGAAATCGTCGAAAACATCCGCAAGGCCTACGCCGAAAAGAAGGCCGAAAAGAAAGCCGCCGCGCTCGGCGATGAAGTCATCATCGACTTTGTCGGCAAAAAAGACGGCGAACCCTTCCAAGGTGGCACCGCCAAAGATTACCATCTTGAACTCGGCTCTAAAAGCTTTATTCCCGGCTTTGAAGAAGGCATTGTCGGTCACGAACCTGGCGACAAGTTTGAACTCTCGCTCACCTTCCCGAAAGATTACCACGAAAAATCTCTTGCCGGCCAAAAAACCGTCTTTGAGGTATTACTAAAACAAGTCAACGTCGTCACCCTCCCCAAACTCGACGCCGACTTCGCCAAAAAATGTGGCCCCTTCAAGGACATGAAAGCCCTCCGTGCCGACATTGAGAAGAATCTCGCTGCTCAAAACGCGCACCGTCTGGACGAAAAGTTCAAAGACGACCTCGTTGAGGCACTCGTCAAAAAATCCACCGTCTCCGCACCAGAAATCCTAATTGAAGACCAACTCCGCTTCATCCGCTCCGACGTCGAGAGAAATGCCGCCGCCTACGACGAAAAACTCGAAGATTACCTTAAGGCCAACCAAATGTCCGTTGACGACTGGGAAAAACAAGCCCACGAAATCGCCGAAAAGCGCGTTAAAGCTTCGCTCGTGCTTCAAATCCTCGCCCGTGACGCCAAAATCGAAGTCTCGGACGACGAAGTTATCGCCAAGATTGCCGAACTTCGCGACGTCTACCAAAAGTCGCCCGACGCCCTTAAAAACCTTAAAGACCCGCGAGTCAAAATGGATGTCAAAAACCGCATGACCATTGAAAAGACCCTCGACTTCTTGGCCAAAGCCAACTCGAAATAACCAAAACTTTTTCAAAAAAGCTTTACCTTTTTGCCTAATATATATATAATATATGTATATGATTGGGCAAAAAGGTTTTTCTAATACTCACAATAATCCTAATGAAGCCATTTTTTCTGGTAGCACCCCCACGCCTCCTCCCGCTCCAGAAGCTTCTGCGCCCGTCTTTGGCGCGCCCGACCCCAACGCTTTCGCCGCCCCCACCCCAGCCAAACCTCGTAGCTCAATTAATATTAAGACCATTCTCGTTGCTGTCGCCGCCGCCCTCGTCGGTGCCGGCATCGCCGTCGGCGTCATGTTGTTAATTAATCGCGGTACGAGCGAACCCACCACCACCGTCAAAATCTACGACGGCACACCAGGGAACGACGGCACCGAAACCGAAGCCGAAACCCTTGCCGAGTTCGACCAAAAAATCGACCAAGCCAAGGACGAAGAAGAAACCTTTGACCTCACCCTCGCCAAAGCTGCTTATGACCTCATCATCGAAGATTACGACGCCGCCCTCGCGGTTTTGAACACAATTGAAAAAACCAGCCTCGGCGACTATGACCTTTACCGCCTTTATGAACATTACGCCGGCGCCTATGAAGGCAAAGGTAATACCTCCGAAGCCTCCCGCTACCACGCCCTCGCCGACGATGCTGCGGCGCGCGACCTTTCTAGCGCCAGCGAAGGAGTCATGGAATAGTCTATGACCGACGTAGAATTCCACAGTAAAAACATCGCCGACACCAAGGCTAAAGAAAAACGTGAAATTTTTGTTAAGGTTGAAGAAAAAAAGACCATCAAACAAAGCGCCGAAGAGTTCCAGAAAAAATTTGCCGAAGCCAAAGCCCACGCCGCCGAATCTCGCGCTCGGATTGAAAACCCCGGCGCCGACGAAAAAGGCGTCATCCGCTCGCACCAACGCCTCAACATCAATTGGCGTAAAGTTTTCAAAGTCTTCATTCCGCTCGTCATCATCGGCGGCCTCGCTCTCGCAGTTTATCTCAACTGGGGCGCCATCCATCACGAGTTTTTCGAGGTTTCTAGAGAACGTGCCGCTGAACTAGTCCGGTCTAACCCTGGCCGCGCCATCTCCATGTACGACGAACTCATCAAGCAAACCACCAACGAAGACAGCAAAATCGACCTCCTCTACGAAAGGATGGCGCTTTTAAGCAGCCGCCACGCCGACTCTTATACCGACCAAATCCTCGCCGATGCCTACGCTGCTTACGAAATCCTCCCTTGTTACGAAACCGCTTCGGTCATTGTCGAAACCGAAGAAAGCTACGGCTCCACCACTGCCGCCGAAGAATGGCGCACCAAGCTCGAAACGCTTGAGCCAGAAGGGTTGATTCTCGGTAATGGCTAGATTCAAGAAACTCTTTTTTGTTTTATTCGTCGTTATCGCTACGGCCGTTGTCACTAGGCCGCAAAACGCCTTCGCCGATGCCCACAGTGATTGTAAAAGTGCCGCCAGCAGCAAATATGGCGTTCGTTACACCGTCCACCAAGCCACTTTCGACTCAAGATGCGACGCTCAAGGCGGCAGCGGCAATTACGGTACGGCGGTTCCGGAATATACTGAATATCCTGAATGGACAAGGCTCTCCGGCGTAAACCTCAGCTTCGACATCCGTCGCGTCACCTACTCAGTTGGTGAAGGCGGTTATAATACTGGAGCTAACCTGAGTGGATGTATAGAAAACAACGTTTCGAACGCGACCATCAGCGGCAGCCCCATGGAGCTCATGACCCTCAAACCTGGCACCAAACGCACTTGGATTGGCACCGGCACTTATCATATCGGCATGTCGGCGTCAGCTGTCAAAGGCGGTTGGTCAAACTGGGACGACGGCGGCACTGCCACCGTTAGCTTCAACCCTAGCGCCATCGACAGTAGCGCTAGTGTCAACTCCAGCGGCCTAGTCGAAAGCTCCTTCAACATCACCACGCACCTATACTGCTACGACAGCAAAGAAAACAACAACACTATCTACTACAAATTCTACAAAATCACCAACATCGAACACGGCACTCCTAAAGCCACTTATAACGGCACAGATTACACCACCGGCACATCCAGCTCCAGCCCTATCACCCTCAAAGACGGCTCCATCTCCTTCACTCATCAGCTCAAACGTAACGACGGCTGGAGCAATCCGAGTTCGGCCGACCTCGCCAACGTTTATAAAACCACCATCACTAAAAACGGCACCGCCATCAAAAGCACCGGCTGGACCAACAAATCCTTTGGCGCGGCCGGAGTCTTCAGTGACGTCCCTGACAGCATTAGCGTCGCCGACCTTGGCCTTGACTCTAATGCCGCTACGGAAATTTGTTCCATTGTCACTCACCGCAAAGTCAAAGGTCTTCACGGCCACACCGCCAATGACGACAGCGCCAGCAACACTAGCGACAGTAAAGTTTGTGTCTGGGTTAAACTCGACGCCCTCACTATGAGCTCCTGGTCACAAGCCTACAACAGCGTCACTTCTCCCGCCGCTAAAGGCTGGAGTAATGGCTCTTCTAACCTTTCAAACGCCGACTCTTATGGCAGCTCCCGCAAAAACAGTTACACCGTTTATTTCTATCACGGTCTTTCCGTTGCTGGCGACTCCGCTCACGCCGCCGATTATTCTTTTGATATTTATCGTGGTAGTAGCACCAGCGGCCCCTGGACTAAAACCACTAGCGACGTCAAGCGTTTCAGTGGCGGTGGCGGTGGCCAAGTTTACACTTCAACGGAAAACTTCAACTTCACTTCTTTTGGCCAAACTATCACCGTCTGCGAAAAAATCGTGGCTAAGCCTCAAAAAATTATTTATAGCGGCAGCGGCAGTGGCGAAGCTTCTGGCACATCTGAATCTATCGCCTGCAATACCATCCGTCGTCGCACTCCCGACACCATCACGCTCTCGGCTGACTCTCACGTTGTTTTCAACGGCACCACCGACCCGGACAAAATCAAATATCTCACTACCGCCCGTCGCCACCTCGACTTCTACCATAACATTACCGACCCCAACGCTACTTATAGCTTCTCAACCGACTACATCGTCGAATACACCGAAGACAACTGGGCCACCGTGACTAACCGCAGCAAATCCATCTGCGGCAACGCCGACCACTGCACCGCCACCACCAACGCCAAGCCCACTGACCCCATCAACATCGACCTTGAGCCCGGCGAACGACGCACTGTCTGCGAACGCATCAAATTAAAACCCACGCAGTTCTACATCCACAAAAAGTCCGACGGTACTGACGATGGTATCGAGGCCATCCCCGGCCAAACCGAATATAAAACCTTCGCCCAGCGTTGTATTACCATCGCCCGTCCTGCCCCCGTCGAATTCGAAGACCCCAACATCACCGTTTCTGCCGAATCTCAAAACGGCACCGTCGCCGACTCGCAAGGCGAATGGAACACCAGCCTCAACGCCTATCTCGTTAAAACCGAAACCGTTGACCTCACCTTCAACCATCGCTTCTCCCGCACCGACGTTCGTCACACCGACTACGCCAAAACCGCCACCGGTAACGTTTCTGTCAACTATCGCTTCGACGACCCTGGCGTTAATTTCTCCGCCAGTAGTCTTGAATCCACCTATGTCACCCCTCCTGCCACCGTCGCCAACAACTCCACCACCTCTTGGTTTTCTAGCAATATCACCGACTCACTTAAAAACGCCGTCAACGGCGGCACTACCCGCGTTTCTAATATCCGCGTCACCGACACCCCTGTCACCAAGTGTCAATCCGTCCACTATCTCTCCAACAGCTACAGGAGTTACGGCACCTATTGGGCCGTCGAAGGCGTACGCCTCCGTGACCTTGACCCTGACCTTGGCGCTGGCGACGTTCTCCTCGGCTCACGCATCGTTCGCACTAGCTCCGTCGGCAAATCCGACGCCGGCTGCGTCAACCTCCTTCGCCCCTACAATTTCAAAGTTAAAAGCATTGAAGTCGATTCCAGCCCCGACAAAGCCACCAACCAAACTAACAGCTTCTCGGTCAGTTTCAAAGTCAACATTGGCCGCAACCGCGACGACTTCCTCCTCACCGACGTTCCTAATGCCAACGTCCGCATCATCGGTTTCACTGTCGATAGCAAACCTACTAACCTCGCCGGCATCACCAACTTTAGCGGCGACCCATGTAGCTACTTCGGAGGCAAAGCCACTACTACTGACTGTACTACCCTCAAGGAAGAAACCGCCAACCTTCACGACGCCAGCGCCGACAACTCCGGCACCAACTATTACAACTCCACCGTTTCCGCCCGCGGCTACACCGCCACCTACCCTTACACCGCCACCATGCCAAACCTCCCCGCTGGCAGCAAGTATTGCGTCGCCATCGCCGTCCAACCAACCGACAGCGGCACCGGCCTTAAAGCCGGCTTCAACCAAAACTGGTCTATCTCCGCCGCTTCTTGCGCCAACGTCGGCAAACAGCCCTCCCTCCAAGTTTGGGGCGGCAACACCGTCACCAACGGCGGTATCAAAACCGCCACCAGCACCATTAAAGTCGGCGACGTTAGCCGCGCTTACGGCTCGTGGGACGACTACGCCGTCATCGCCAACGGCAAAGTCGCCAAAATGGCCTCCGGCGCCACCATCGCCGGTGGTGCCACCGCCGTCAGCACCCTCCTTTGTTCCACCTCTCCGCTCACCATCTCCAACAGCAAATGCGCCACCACTCCCACCGCCGGCAGCCTCGGCGAATCTGGCATCGTCACCGCCGCCGACGTCACCAGCAAACTCCGCAGTCGCTACCTCACCAACCCCGCCAATTACTTCACTGCCAGCGTCATCGACACCACCACCTTCTCCTCTCACGGTGTCGGCACCTACGACACCGTCACCTCGCTCAATCCCGTCGTTATTTACAGCGCCGGCAACATCCAAATCAACAGCGACATCCTCTACGCTCGCCACGATTTCACCACCTATGTCCTGCCTCAAGTCATCGTTTTCGCCGAAGGTAACATCTCCATCGCCGACAGCGTCAAACAAATCGACGCCTGGCTCATCGCCGGCGGCCACATCAACACCTGCACCACCGCCACCGGCGGCGACATCCCGCTCAGCATCAGCACTTGCGGCGAACAACTCCACCTCAACGCCCCAATCTCCGCCGCCAGCATTGATTTTCGTCGCACCCACGGCGGCGACGGCTACATCGACGCCTCCGGCCAAACCTCCATCACCACCCCCGCCGAAATCATCAACTACTCCCCCGCCGTCTATCTCTTCGGCCTCAACGAATCCTTCGGTAACGGCCAGCCCATCACCACCTACATCCACGAACTTCCGCCCCGCTACTAGACAAATTTTAGCAAAAAGAGTATAATAGCCGTAATGAGTTTCACGTCGTGGGATTATTGCTGAAATCGCCGCGACAAAATCAACCTAAAAAGGATCATTTTAACTGTGCCAACCATTAATCAGTTGATTCGCAAGCCCCGCAAAAAGGCCTCGAAAAAGTCGAAGTCCCCTGCGCTCGGCTCCATCGTCAACACCCTCAAAACTCGTTACTATGACCAGGCCGCTCCGCTCAAACGTGGCGTCTGTATCAAAGTCACGACCAAAACCCCGAAAAAACCAAACTCCGCTCTCCGTAAAGTCGCCCGCGTGCGCTTAACGAACGGCCAGGAAGTCTGGGCCTACATCGGTGGTGAGGGCCACAACCTTCAGGAACACGCCGTCGTGCTCGTTCGCGGTGGCCGTGTACCTGACCTCCCTGGTGTCCGCTACCACATCGTCCGCGGCACCCTCGACCTTCAAGGTGTCGAAGGCCGCAAACAAGGCCGCTCTAAATACGGCGCCAAGAAAGGAGATAAATAATGCCTCGCAAAACTACCAAATCGCTTGAGCGCAAAGTCTCTCCTGACCGCCGCTACCAAAGCGTCCTCGTTCAACGCCTCATCAACAAATCCATGCTTGATGGCAAAAAACAAGCTGCCGAACGCGCCGTTTACGCCGCGCTCGAAGGCGCTGCCAAAAAGCTAAAATCCGAAGACCCCGTTGAAGTCTTTGAAAAGGCTCTCGCCAACATCTCCCCGGACTTTGAAGTTAAATCCCGCCGCGTCGGTGGCGCCAACTACCAAATTCCGTTCCCAATTGCTGGTCACCGCCAACAACATTTCGCCTTCACTTGGCTCGTCCAAGCCGCCCGCGCTCGCGGCGGCATGCCCTACGCCAAGCGTCTTGAAGCCGAAATCGTTGACGCTTACAACGAAACCGGCGCTGCCTTCAAGAAGAAGGAAGACTGCCACCGCATGGCCGAAGCCAACCGCGCCTTCGCGCACTTCGCCAGAGCGTAGCGGAATATCTAGAACAACAAAAGCTCCCTTCGAAACCGTGTCCCGGATTTCTTACGAGAAATCCGAAGTGAGTGAGCCCTGTGACGACAGGTGCGAACGAACGGGGTTGAGAAGGGAGCGTTGTTGTTCAAAATAAGATAATATGTTATAATATAACCCTACCCCACACAACGAACATTAACAAGGAGAGATAATTATGGAACAGAAAATTCTGCAAGCTGTCAAAGAACTACTCCAGGAACAACCCGAACCCGAAGAAATCCCCATTCAGCGCGCCGTCTCTGCCTTGGGCGTCAGCTCGCTCATGCGCGGCCACGGAGAATATCACATGGTCGAATACCTGGTTTACCCCACCAACCTCTACTTAACCTTCAAGAGCATGGCCACGCGTGACGAAACCGGTAACTTCAACTCCCCCATCTTCCAAAACGACCACTACAACGGCTACAAACCTCTGTGGCAAGAATTCCGCGAACGTTTCGAGGCAGAAATCGGCACCTCTGTCACTCAAGTTTTCTTTGGCAACTACATCAAAAAAGGACACGACGAACGCTTCATCGTTGAAGACGAACCCAAAGACTGTCGCTATCGTTACACTAAAAAACGCGACAAGGACACCATCTACATCACCTATATCGCCGAAGAACAAGCCTATGAATACCAAGAAATCCTGGATGAAATTCGCTTCGAACGCGCCTCGAAAATCGTGCTCGAGCGCGAAGCCCGCAAAGAATCCCGAATCTGCCGCAAAGAAGCTATCATTACCCTGAACAGCAAATACTCCGACGAATTTGAACGTTTCACGTTCGACGACGAAACCTTCCGCTTCCGTCAGTTCAACACTGCCTTCTTCTACACGCCCGAAGGCCTGGCCGCCTTTGACGAATTTTACGTCAAAGTCTGCACGCCATACCGTAACGAGGAAATTGAAGAAAAGGAATGGGAAGAAAAATCACGTCAGCTTAGCGAATGCATCTTGAACGGTGTCGAAACGGAGCTCGGTCTTCGCGTCAATCTCACGCAATCGTTCCAAATCAAGCGCACCGAAGGAAACGGCTGTGTAATCGAAAGCGACCTCATCGACGACCGTACCGGTCGTCAGTTCAGTCTGGCGATAAATAGTCAAAAATTTGACGACATCTTAAGCGCCACCATCGCAGAGCTGACAGTAGTCTTCCAACGTAAGAAACAAATCAAACGCGCTGTATCCGTTCTCCAATCTCTCGCCTCTAGCTAAAGAGGCAAAAAGTCCCCGCGTTTTCACGGGGCTTTTTTCTTGCTTAAAAACTATAACCGTGATAGAATTAGTGTAAGAATTTTAGGAGGTAATTTTAATATGGTAAAACTAGCAATCAACGGATTTGGCCGCATCGGCCGTAACGCCCTCAAAATCGCTCTTGAGCGCCGCGACATTGAAATCGTCGCCATCAACGACCTCACCGACACCAAAACCCTTGCCAAACTCTTACAATACGACTCGTCCTACGGCATTTACGACGAAGAAGTCAAATTCGACGAACAAAACCTCATCATCAAAGATAAGCGCATCCGCGTTCTCTCCGAAAAAGACCCCGCCTCCCTGCCGTGGGGTGAAATGGGCGTAGATGTCGTCATTGAATCCACCGGCCTCTTCACTGACCCAGAAAAAGCCAAAGCCCATCTTGAAGCCGGCGCCCGCAAGGTCGTCATTTCCGCCCCCGCCAAGGGCGAAGGTGCCAAGACCATCGTCATCGGCGTCAATGAAGACACGCTCGATAAAGACGACGTCATCATTTCTAACGCCTCCTGCACCACCAACTGCATCGCCCCCGTCATGAAAATCCTCGAAGACAACTTCGGCATCGACAAAGCCATGATGACCACCGTCCACTCTTACACCGCCTCCCAGCGCCTTCAAGACGCTCCGGCCAAAGACCTCCGCGAAGCTCGCGCCGCCGCCGAGAACATCGTCCCCACCACCACCGGCGCTTCCAAAGCCGCCGCCCTCACCATCCCGTCGCTCACCGGTCGCTTCAACGGCCTCTCAGTCCGCGTCCCCACCCCCGTCGTCTCTCTCGCCGACATCACCGCCGTCCTCAAGCGCTCCGTCACCAAAGAAGAGCTCATCAAAACCTTCAAAAAGGCCGCCGCTGAACCTTACTACGAAGGCATCGTTGGCGTCACCGAAGAAGAGCTTGTCTCTACCGACTTCCGTGGCAACGCCCACTCCGCCGTCGTTGACCTACCGCTAACCGACGTCGTTGGTGGTAACCTCATCAAAATCGTCGCCTGGTACGACAACGAATGGGGCTACTCTAACCGCTTGGTCGAGCTCGCCGCCGACTTCGGAAAGGACTAATCTTTAGTGCAAATCTTCCTCGCTTCCGACCACCGTGGCTACGATCTGAAAGGCCGTTTATGCGCAAATC
Source organism: uncultured Candidatus Saccharibacteria bacterium (assembly GCA_964402915.1). Taxonomy (GTDB): domain Bacteria; phylum Patescibacteriota; class Saccharimonadia; order Saccharimonadales; family Saccharimonadaceae; genus Nanosyncoccus. The sequence goes on along the minus strand of CAYODV010000015.1, from coordinate 4,886 downwards.
TCCCCCGCGCTCTAATAGGCCTCTCCACCCCTGTTAACATCATTGATCTCGGCCCCAAATCTTACGACCCAAATGACGATTACAACGACGCCGCCCGCGCCGTCGCCCAGGCCGTCCTAAACGCCGAAAAAATCACTCGCCCAGCGGGGGGCCGCGAAGTTTTCGGCATCCTCATCTGTGGCTCCGCCATCGGCATCTCCATCCAAGCCAACCGTTTCAAGGGTATCCGCGCCGCCGTCGTCACTAACCTCGAAACCGCCGAAAGTTCAAGAAGTCACAACGACGCCAACGTCCTCTGCCTCTCCGCCGACCAACTCGCCACTACCAAAGACCCCCTAGAAACCGAGCAAGCGCTCGAAGATTTATACGCTTTAATCGAAAAATTCCTCGCCACCCCATTCTCTGGCGAGGAACGCCACCAAAGAAGAATTAAACGCTTAGACGAGGAAATCAAACTATGAGCATGATCGTCCCCACGATTCTCACCAACGATAAAAACCTTTACCTGCGCCAATTTGAGGCTTACTCCAAATTCGCCAAGCGCATCCAGGTTGACATCTCCGACGGCATCTTTTCGCCCACCCTCACGATGGACGAATCCAACGCCTGGCGCCAAGACGGCTGGGCGGCGCTTGACCTCCACATGATGGTCATGAACCCGTCCCAGCACCTTCCGGTCATCCTTAAACTCCGCCCCTCGCTCGTCATTTTCCACGCCGAAGCCAGCGAAAACCTCCTGCCCGTCTTTGCCACCCTCAAACAAGCCGGCATCAAATCCGGCGTCGCCATCCTAAAACAGACTTACCCCGGCAAAATCGCTCCCTACATAGAGGCCGTTGACCACGTCCTCATCTTCGCCGGCGCTCTCGGCCAACAGGGCGGCCAGGCCGACATGCTCCAAACCGAAAAAGTCCCCATCATTCGCCAAATCCGCTCCGACGTCGAAATCGGCTGGGACGGTGGCGCCAACCTGCAAAACACTCGCGCCCTCTCTCACTCCGGCATTGACGTCATTAACGTTGGCGCCGCCATCGCCACCAGCCCAGACCCCGCCAAAGCCTTCGCTGACCTCACCGCCGAACTTGAAAAAACCGGAGTAGTGATCTAATGGCCCGCATCGTTTCTCTCGGCTCCGCGCTCCAAGACATCTACCTCATCGACCGCGACGACTTCGGGTCAATCGAATTCGGCTCCGTCTCCATGTTCAAAAACCTCGAAATTGGCTCTAAATACGACATCGACAAACTCGACTTCTTCATCGGCGGCGGTGGCACTAACTCCGCCGTCACTTTCGCCCGCTCCGGCCACGAAGCTATCTACTTCGGCAACCTCGGCCACGACCCCGCCGGCGAAGCCGTCCTCAAAAAACTTGACGAAGAAGGCATTGACACCAGCTACATCTCCTACCCGCCCCGCGGCAAAACCGGCTGTTCCATCATCCTCCTCGACTCTAGGTCCGGCGAACGCACCGTCCTCACCTTCCGCGGCGCCTCCGCCCGCTTCGACAACCTAAACGCAAACGACCTCGAACTCATCCAACCCGACTGGCTCTACGTCACCACCCTCCGCGGCGACATGGGTACCTTGCTCAACTTCTTCGAAACCGCCAAATCCCTCGGCACTAAAATTATGTTCAACCCCGGCGTCCTCGAACTCGCCAACCCCAAACAAGTCCTCGGCCTCCTCTCCGACGTTGACATCCTTCTCCTCAACAAGCGCGAAGCCGCCAGCCTCGTCGGCGGCTCCCTCCTCGACGAACTCCTAAACAAACTCAAAAACTACGTCAGAACCGTCATCATCACCGACGGCGCCATGGGTGGCATCGCCACCGACGGCGACAAAACTTACCGCTTCGGCATCTACGAAGACACCAAAATCAAAGACACTACCGGCGCCGGCGACGCCTTCGGCTCCGGCTTCCTCGCCTCCCTCGCCTCCGGCGACTCCTTCCGCACCGCTCTCATCTTCGCCAGCGCCAACTCCACCTCCGTCGTCCAACACCGCGGCGCCAAAAGTGGCCTCCTCGGTCGCGACGTCGCCCTCCACCCCATGCCCATCCAACTCATAAAATAGTAAACAAGGAAAACCATGTCAGAAAAACCCGAAACCCCAAAAGACCGCGCCCTAAAACCAAAGGGCGAGCGCACTAAACCCGAAGACTACCAGCGTCTCCGCGAAACTCTCGAAGACCTAGAGGCTGCCGACTTTGAACGCGTCACCGCTTATGGCCACGACCTTCTCTCTGGCCTCAAAATCGTCCGCACCTTTCCCCAAGGCGTCACCATCTTCGGCTCCGCCCGCTTTCCCGAAACCAACAAATATTATAAGGCCGCTCGCGAACTCGGCGCTCTCCTCGCCCAAAACGGCCACGCCGTCATCACCGGCGGTGGCCCTGGCATCATGGAAGCCGCCAACCGCGGCGCCTACGAATACGGCGGCCGCTCCATCGGCCTCAACATCACTCTCTCCCACGAGCAGCACCCTAATCCCTACCTCACCGACATGCTCCAGTTCGAATACTTCTTCGCCCGCAAAGTCATGCTCGCCATGAGCGCCAAGTGCTACGTCTTCTTCCCAGGCGGCTTCGGCACCATGGACGAATTCACCGAAGTCCTCATCCTCATGCAAGAAGGCAAGATGCCCAAAATGCCTATGTTCCTCTTTGGTAAGTCCTTCTGGCACCCTCTTGACCGCTTCTACGCCACCAAAATGACCGCGCTCAAAACCATCAAACCTGACGACAGAAAAATCTACAAACTTACCGACAACGTCGAAGACATCGTTAAAGCCGCCAACAAAATCGGCCATCCAAAGGTCAAAACGAACTATTACGACGGCTTCTCTAGCGCTCATACTTACGAACACTCGAAGATTTAGTGATATAATTGGGGTATGCTTTATTTTGATACCTCTGCCACGGCCCCGCTCCTGCCCGAAGTCCGCGACGAAATGCTGGGACTCATGAACCTCTCCGTCGACCGAAAACTCGGCAACGCTTCGAGCCTCCACACGGCCGGCTCGCGCGCCAAATTTCTATTGAATGAAGCGCGGTCTAAAGTTGCGCAACTTATAGAGGCGCGGCCCCTGTCGATAATTTTCACCTCCTCCGGCTCCGAATCCAACAACACCGTCATCCGCACTTTCGAAAACTGCCCCATCTTCGTCTCCGCCATCGAGCACCCCTCCGTCTTAAAACCCGCCGAAACTTACGGCGCCCCCTGCACCAAAATCCCCGTCAACCGGCAGGGGATCATCGATCTCACCTTCCTCAAAACCGAACTTAAAAAAACCATAGCTGAGGACCCGAAACAAAAAATCCTCGTCTCCGTCCAGCTCGCCAACAACGAAATCGGCACTTTGGAACCCGTCGCCAAAATCTCCGCCTTAATCAAACAAATAAAACAAGAAACCAAGGCCAAAATTTACCTCCACACCGACGCCACTCAGGCCGTCGGCAAAATCCCCGTCTCCATCAAAGACCTCGGCGTCGACTACCTCACCTTCACCGCCCACAAACTCGGCGGCCCCGTCGGCATCGCCGCCCTCTACATAAGGCCCGGCTCCCCCTTCAAGCCCCTCATTCTCGGCGGCGCCCAAGAAAACAAACGCCGCGCCGGCACCTCAAACGTCCTCCTCGCCAGCGCCTTCGGCATAGCTTGCGAAATAGCACAAAAAAACCTAGCTGAATATAAAAAAGTTGAAGAACTCAGAAATTACCTCGCTAGAGAAATCAAAAATAAAATACCTTTGGCAATAATAATCACGCCAGTTAGTATGGACGCGAGCGGGGAGAATGTTTTTCGTCGAGGTTTTAACCCTTTACCTAAGACCGAGGAGACGTATATCCCTGACGGAACCGAGAAAGCTGCAAAGCTTGCTTTCTCGGCTTCCCAGTGGAATGACGTCCCCGCAGGTCTTCGGCAAACCTCGACAAAAACGTTCGACCGCAAGCGAGCTTCCGATTACGCTCGACTGCAAGCCATAGAAACCGAATGCGAAGCGACTGCTTTGCCTAACATCCTAAACGTCTCCTTTCCCGCCGCCGAAGGCGAATCCACCCAACTTTACCTCGACCTCGAAGGCATCGAAGTCTCCACCGGCTCCGCCTGCGCCTCCGGCGACCTCGAACCCAGCCACGTCCTCATGGCCACCCACCACGACGCCGAAATCGCCCACGGCTCCGTCCGCTTCTCCCTCGGCCTCGCTACAACTAAACAAGAAATCAACGAACTGCTAGCCAAACTTCCCCCCATCATCGCCAAAATCCAAGACTTATCAACCCTAAACAAGGAAAAATCCTAATGTCCGAAAATAAACCTAAAACCGCCGACCCCTGGGCTTACACCGACATCGTCAAAGCCCACTTCTTAAGCCCCAAGAACTTCATCATGGGCGACGAATCTGCCTGGCCAGCCGACGGCGAAGGCCTCGTCGGCAACCCTGTCTGTGGCGACCAAATGCTCGTCAAAATCCACGTCAAAACCCGTAAAAACCCCGACACAAAAACCGATGAAGCCTACATCGACGACATTGGCTGGAAAACGTACGGCTGCGCCAGCGCCATCGCCTCCACCTCCGCCCTCTCTGAACTCGCCAAAGGCCGCACTCTCGAAGACGCCGACAAAATCTCCGCCAAAGAAATCTGCGATTTCCTCGGCGGCCTCCCCGAACACAAATTTCACTGCTCCGTCCTCGGCCACCAAGCCCTCCACAAAGCCATTCTCGACTACAAAACCAAAAACAATTTATGATATAATAATCTCATGAAGATTGGCATTTTAGGCGCTGGTGCTTACGGCTCCGCTCTCGGCGGCGTGTTAAGGGAAAATCACCACGCCGTCAAATTTTACGACCCCGCCAAACTCCCCAGCGTCAGCCTCGAATCC
>CAYODV010000014.1:0-17727 GCA_964402915.1 uncultured Candidatus Saccharibacteria bacterium | reverse complement strand
TCGTTAGTCTGGGGAAACCTGGAGCGGGAGTTCGAATCTCCCACCCTCCGCCAACTACTCTTTGGGATTTCTTTTGGAAAAGAAACCCCAACAGAGAAAACCTAGTTCTAAACAAAAAACAGGCACATGTCCTGATTTTTTGTTTCGTTTATGATAAAATAAAAGTATGGAAAAGACTTCAAGAAAGAAGAATGCGAATGATATTGTGAACTGGGAGGCAGAGGAGTATTTGCAGAGGAAGAAGGGGGCGGGGTGGTATGTGGGGTTTGCGGTGGTGACGGTGGGGCTGATCGTGCTTTCGGTGGTGCTGAAGTGGTGGACGTTTACGGTGCTGGTGGCGCTGTCAGCGGTGGCGCTGATGATTTATAGCGTGAGACCGCCGAGGAAGTTACATTATTCCCTGACTTCTAAAGGTCTTTCCGAGGGGAATAATTTGTATAATTATGAGGATTTTAAGAGTTTTGGGGTGTATCAAGATGGGGAGCATTATGCGATTATGTTGACGCCGAGGAAACGGTTTTCTCCGCGAGTGACGGTGTATTTCCCGCAAGAGAGTGGGGAGGAGATTGTGGACGCGTTCGGGATGAGGTTGCCGATGGAAGAGGTGAAGCTGGATTTTTTGGATAAAATCGTGAGATTACTGCGAATATAACGCTTGTGTTTTTGGAAGAAGTGTGGTAAAGTTAAGTGTAAGTAGAGTTTTTATTAAAAATTACTAAAAAGAAAAGGGTGGCAATGAATAACGACGAATTGCAAAAAGCAATCGATGATATAACAAATAATAATGCGGCGGCAGAAGCGGCTCCGGCTGTGGATGCGACGGCGGAGAATGAGCAGTTGGCGAATGAGCTAGCTGCGGCGGCGCCAGCTCCTGAAGCTGTGGCTCCAGAAGCTCCTGCGGCGGATGCGGGCGGTTTTGCGCCGGCTCCAGCACCTGCGCCAGAGATTCCAGCTGAACCGGGGATGCCTCCGGTGGCAGGTGAAGCGGTGGCGTCGGCTCCGGAAGCGGTTCCAGAAGTTCCTGCGGCGGAAGTGGCGCCAGTTGAAGCGCCGGCCGAGGAAGCAGTTGCTATGCCGGAGATTAAGTTGAATGATTCCCTGGCGACGGAGGCTGTTCCGGCGACGAGTGATGATGAAACGTTGAATGAAGCCTATAAGGCGCTCTATCCTTTGCTTGATAAGGTGGAGATGCCGGTTGAGGAGAAGTTTGATATTACGATGAGATTTGGCGAGCCGGCGAAGGCGCTGGAGCTCGCGAAGCAAATCGCTGATGATACTTCGAAGGCGAATGCCTTAATGAAGATTATTGAGAAGTTGAAATAAGCTAGTTTATAAAAAATAGCCTCGCGAGGGGCTATTTTTGTGTTTCCCTAGTTGGGGCTAATCGGGAGTGAAAGTGCCGTCAGAATCCCAAGTGCCGGTGACATAGGTCCAATCTGGGTGGACGGATTGTTGACTAAACATGCCTTGAAAGTTGGTGACGTTTTCAACATGCCAGTTGTTAATGGAGCTGGCGTTAGTGAGTTTGGCGGTATAACCGGCGTTTTTTGCTTCGTTTAGGAGAGCGAAAGTTGCTTTCATTGAGGTGACTTTAGAGACGTCCCAGCTAGAAAGAGATGATAAAGATGTAATCGGGACTGAGGCGAAAGTATTGTCGAGAGCTGTAACTTTGGAGACGTTCCATCCGGAAATGGCGCTGATGTTGGTTAGGCTGACTTGGTTTTGAAAGGCGTAGCTAAGATTTGTTACGCTGCTGGTGTTCCAGCTGGATAGGCCAGACAAGCTTGTTAGGGACGGGAAGCCAACGTTGTCGATGTCGGTCGGTCCAAAACCGAATAGAAAGCTCATGTTTTGGACTTTGGAGACGTTCCAGCCAGAAATCGGACTGAGACTTGTAATTTTTGGCGATGCGGCAAATGCGGCGTATAGAGAGGTGACCTTGGAGGCGTCAAGGCTGGTGAGGCCGGAAATGTCGCTTAAAGCGCTGTGGCGACGGAAGATACCGCCAGAGTCGGCGTTCATGTAAATGGTGGTGGAGGTGCTGTAATAATAGAGAGTGCTGCCGCTCATGTAGATATAGACAGGGTTGGCGCCGGTGGAGATGGTGTTGGCGGTGGTGGCGGTGAAACCAGAGGGGAGTGAAGTGGATTTTTTGATAGCGGTAATGTCGGAAGTGTAGTCGTTTTGTGATTTGCTGGCGCCGGCGGCGAGAGATTTCATTTTGGCGTTGACGTTTGCGCCGGTGTCAAGATAGGCGTAAAGTTTGCAGACGCCGTAAAGAGCGCGACTTGAAGATGGGGTGTAGGTGGCGCCGGAGGTGTAGGTGATAGTGGAGGTGTTGGTGCTGGTTCCCCATCCGCAAGTGGCGTCGGTTTTTTCGATGGCGGGGAGAGTGATGGAGGCGCTGGTCCATTGAGCGTAGAGAGTGAGAGCTGGTTCGACGCTTTTCCAATTGCCAGAGTTGTCGGTATAGGCGGTGTTGGCGACAAGAGTGCCGTTAGCGTTGATGATTTTGGTGCCGCCGCTTGAAGCCGTGTACCAACCGTTGAAAGTGTAGGTTGCGGTTTGTGGCGAGGAGCTGCTAACGGAAGCGCCAGAGGCGTTGTTGTAGCTTGTTGAAAAACTGGTGGTGTATTTACGCTGGGGGTTGGTGATGGAGGCGGAGTTAGCGCCGTAGTTTATAGTGGTGCTGGTTGAGCCGGTGGTGGTGGCGCTAGTGTTGGTGAGGGTGATGACGGTTTGGATTTCTGAGGCGTCTTTCCATTGAGCATAAAGAGTGAAATTGTTGGAAGAGGAAGGGGTGATGGTACTACCGTCGGCGTAGCGAATACCACTGCCGTCGGGTGCGGTATTCCAGCCGGTGAAGATGAGTGTGGGGTGAGAGAAACCGTTGGAAGGTAGAGTGTTGGCGTTTCCAAGTTCGATTTTGAGTGGATCCATGTTGCCTGTGGCGGATTCGTCGTTTTTGTCGAAAGTGATGGTGACGGTTTCTGAGACAACACATTTGATGGAAGAGGTGTTGTAGCGGTAGCCGGTGTTGGTGGAGGAGATGGTGCTTGAGTAAAGATAAAACCTATACATGTATCCGGCTGAGCCACCGTAAGTAGATGACCAGTAATAGCCGCGGGTCCCTACGTTGGTGGGGCTGCTGGTGCTGGTGTAGCCGGCTAGGGGGAAGCCAAAGTTTTGGCGAAGAGAGGTGATGCCCGTGGAGCCGGAGAGGCTATAAGCGCTGACGAGGTTGGCAAACTCTCCAGAGGAGCCGCCGGTGGGGAGTCGCCAGCCGGCGGGGCAGATGTCGGCGGTGGCGCCGGTGGAGTTTGAGGAAGTAGTCTTGGTTCTGGCTGAGGCGACGTAGTAGTTGTAAAGAGTACCGTAGTTGTTGCCGTAGGTGTCGCCTGTGGTTCGGGTGATGAAACGGCCGACGGTGTAGCTGTTTGTGCCGCTGGTTCCCTTCCAACTGTTGAACGTGGCGGCGGGGATTTCTTCGGTGAGATTGGTGTTTTCGCTAGTGAGATCGGTTTCTAGGGTGATAGCTCCGAGATTTAGGTTGTCCATCATCCAACATTTGGTTTGGGAGCCGTCGGAGTTCATTTTCCATTTGGCGACGCGATAGGCTTGTTCGTCGCGGTTGTCATAAAGAGTGACGATGTCGCCGATGTTGAGGTTTGAGCAACCTTTCCAGTTTTGGATGTAGATTTTGCTGGAGCGCCACATGGGGTAGAGAGTGAGGGTTCCGTTTGAGGTGCGGTTATAAATAGCGGATTCGTCGATGAGTTCGGAGGTGCCATCGCCGAGGAAATGGAGTTCGTTGGCGTCGGGGCTGTCGGGGTCGTCGTTGTCTTTTGTGGACCAGCCGGCGAAGTTGTAGTGGGTTCGTGTGAAATTGTTATCGGGAAAGATGACAGATGAGTTGTAGCTGGCGTCGAAGTCTTCCATTGAACCAGTAACTTCGGGGTCTTGCCCTTCGCCGAGGGAGCCAGAGCTGAATTGGAAGGTGACGGAGACGCAAGAGAGGTTGGGGACGAGGGAGTAAGTGACAGTGGCTTGGCTATCGGGGCTGGTGTAGGTGCCGGCGGGGAGATTTCCGATGGAAATGCCGTAGTAAAGAGGGATGTCTTCTTGGCTTGTGGTATAGTCGGAGGGGGTGCGGAGAGCAGTGTTTTCTGAAGATACTCCGAAGAAGGTGGAGGAGGAAGGGTTGAGAGAGATGCCCCACTGGTTAGATTCGAGAGGGGTAGGAGTGGCGATGGAGCCGGAGGAGACGGAGATTTTGTTGGTAGTTTCTGTGGCGTCGCCGTTGTGGTAGAGGTTAGGGTCGGAGGAAGTGGCGTAGATATAATAACCGTCGGGGCAAGTGGAGGTAACGTGAAGGGTGTTGGAACCAATAATAGTGGAGGAGTCGGGGCTAACGGAGGCTTCGATGGGTGCGGTGTTATCGGTCGATAGACTCATAGAGAAGCCAAAAGCGGGGGCAGAATGAAGCATAGAAACACAACATAAAAAGAGGACTATGGTTGTGCTTATCATCAAGCGATTTGGTTTTTGCATTCTGCCTCCCGCCTTTGTTTTCTCTGGTAGATTTTGTGTTTGATTCGGGTGCAGGTTTTTGTAATAAGCTTCTATAACAAAACTGGCACCACGAGGTGCAACAGTCGTTGGTGTTCAACCGTTATACTTTTCCAAGTACAACCGACTTCCTCATGATGCCAGTTCTATACTCGGATAAGTTATAACGGGTTGAATCACCCATAAATGTACGGTTGTCCGGAATAATATTCCAGAAACACACCAAAACTGTTGCGTATCTATAATAGCATGAGCGGGAAGTGGTTGTCAATAGTGACGAAATAACCCCCTTTCAGGGGGCTATTTTTGCCAGTGAGCAGACTTTTAATACATGCCGCCCATGGAGCCGCCGGCGGGAGCTTCGGGCTCTTTTTCTGGAACTTCGACGATGAGAGCACCCATCGTGATGGCCGTGGCGGCGATGCTGGTTGCGTTTTTAACAGCTTCTTTCGTGACGCGGGCGGGGTCGATGACACCAGATTTTTTCATGTCGACAAGGCCGTCTTCGGGCTTCATGACGTTGATGCCGAAGCCCGGCTTGGCCTTTTCCACTTCGGCGAGGAGAGCCTGGGCGTTGAGGCCGGCGTTTTCCAAGATGTGGACAAGCGGACGTTTCAAAGCGTTTTTAACGATTTGGGTGCCGGCGTCAGTACCTTTGAGACTGTTTGCGAGGTTGACGAGCGTGACGCCACCGCCAGGGACGATGCCTTCACTAAGCGCGGCTTTAGTGGCGGCGACGGCGTCGTCGACGCGATATTTCTTTTCGTCGATTTCGGTTTCGGTGGCGCCACCGACCTTGATGATGGCGACTTTGCCTTCGAGGGCAGCAGCGCGCTTTTCGAACTGTTCCCTTTCATAGTCGCTGGTTGCCATTTCGGCTTGGGACTTGATGAGGTCGATGCGGGCTTTGACTGCTTTCTTGTCGCCAGAGCCTTTGATGATAGTGGTTTCGTCTTTAGTGGCGATGATTTTGCCGGCGCTGCCTAGAACGTCGAGGCCGGCTTCTTCGAGCTTGAGACCGCGGTCGGCGGAGACGAGCGTGGCGCCAGTCAAAATGGCGATGTCTTCCATGATTTCTTTTCTGCGGTCACCGAAAGCAGGAGCTTTCAGGACGAGGGAGTTGAAAACGCCCTTGAGCTTGTTCAAGACGAGGAGGGAGAGAGCTTCGCCTTCGACTTCTTCGGCGATGATGACGAGGTCCTTTTGGCCAGCCTGGGCGCATTTTTCTAGCAAAGGAAGGATGTCAGAGGCAGCGGAGAGTTTTTTGTCGGTGACGAGGATGGCGGGTTTGTCGAAGACGGCTTCTTGGCGGTTGACGTCGGTGACGAAGAACGGAGAGGAGTAGCCCTTGTCGTAGCTGAAGCCTTCGACGATTTCTTGTTCCATTTCGAGGCCCTGGCCAGCTTCGACGGTGACGACGCCGTCTTTGCCGATTTTAGAAATGACTTCGGCGATGAGTTTGCCGATTTCGGCGTCGCCGGCGGAGATGGTGGCGACTTCGGCGACTTTGGAATCGTCGCCTTCAATCTTTTCGGCTAAGGCGTCGATGTTTTTGACGATTTCCGCGCCGGCGCGTTCGATTCCCTTGCGGAGTTCCATGGGGTTCATGCCGGCGGCGATGAGCTTGTTGGCTTCGTTTAGGATTTCGTAAGTGAGGACGGTGACAGTGGTGGTGCCGTCGCCGGCGGATTTGTTGAGTTTTTGAGCGGCGGTCTTAATCAGTTTAGCGCCGACTTCTTCGCCGAGGTTGTTTTCGGTTTTACCGAGTTCGACGGCTTCGGCGACGGTGACGCCGTCGTGGGTGATGGTGGGGGCGCCGTATTCTTTTTCGATGATGACGTTTTTGCCCTTCGGGCCGAAGGTGACTTTGACGGCGTCGTAAAGTTGTTTGGCGCCGCTAAGGACTTTTTCTCTAGCTTCGGCTTCGTAATAAATCTTTTTCATAATTTCCTTTCTTTTATAGCATCTCTTAGTTCTATTTTTGTTCTAGTCCTCGTTGACCCCTATAATTATTACAACATATCAGTCTAGTTCATTCTCGATCCCAGGTTACTCGAATTCACTAGTGAATGTTGTAATAATTATCGGGACAACTGCGGAGACGAACAAAGAATAGAACAAAGAGCTGCTTTAGATTAATGCAAGTATATCTTTCTCATCTACAATTATATACTCATTATTATCCACCTTTACAGGCGTGGTGGAGTATTCTTTGTAGAGGATTTTGTCACCTTTTTTGACGGATTTGACTTCGGGGCCGACGGATTCGACGACGGCGAAAGATGGTTTTTCTTTTGAGTCGCTAGGCAGAAGGAGGCCGGAAGCGGTTTTTTCTGCGGGTTTTTCTACTTTTGCGACAACTCTGTCTTTTAGTGGTTTTAGGGTCATGCGTTTATTTCTCCTTTTCTGTCATCTATTGTAGCGCAAAAATTAGCACTGTCAAGGGCGGAGTGCTAATTATGAGTTATTTTTCGTTTTTTGATTTTTTCCGAGAGAGAATAATTAGAGCGAGAATCATGGAGAGGACGGTAGCGAGTGCGACGGCGGTGACGATTTCGGTGTTGACGCTGGCTTTGTCTTTGGTTGCGGTGCCGGTGTTGGGCGGGACGATTTGGCCGTCTTTATAGGCTTCGGCGATGAAGATCCATTTGATGTCGCCGGAAGTGTATTCGTAGGCGTTGCCGAGGCTTGACGGGGCGGAGAGTTCGATGGAGAGGTTGGTTTCTTTGCCTGGGTTGAAGGTTCCGAGTTCGTAGTTGGTGGTGAGGACGGATGGGTTGGAGGCGGGAGCGGAAGAGAGGAGTTCGCCGTCTTGAGAAACTGTTAAGTTGAGTTTTGAGAGGAGGTCGGAAGCTCCGCTGTCGGGCTCGGCGCGGAGGTAGATTTTGACGAAATCGTAGTCGGTGGCGATGTTTTTGACGGTGATGGTGCTTGAGCGAGTGTCGCCGGGCATGAATTGGCTTAAGTCACCGAAGAGGTTGCCTGTGGGAGAGAAAACGAAGTTTTCGGCGCCACCTTCGAAGCTGACCGTGGCGGTTGCGTAAGGGTTAGCGTCGAGGCCGCTGAGGCCGTTGTTTTTGGCTTGGGTGGCTTCGGCGGTGACGGTCAAGGTGTAAGTGGCGAGTTGAAATTCGTCGTTGATGGTGTCGGCGAATTTGACCGAGCGGAAAATGGGTTCGGTTCGTTCGCCGTTATTTACTGCGAGGTTGTAATAATAAAAATTGTCCGGAGAAGTAGTCCAGTTTTCTCCGATTTCTTGAAGCGTCATGAGAGACGAAAAGTCAGTGATGTCGGTTTCGGTGCCGTCGCCGGCGGTCTTTTTGAGAGAGACTTTGGCGCGAATCCAGACGGGTTCTAGGTCGACGTTTTCGACGTAGGGGATTTTGCTGTAAGTTTCTCCGGCGATGATGTTTTCTAGGTCGTGGAAGGGTTTTGAACCGGTGGGGCCGTCGAGCTCGTTGAGGGCGATTTTGACCCCACCCATGGAGACGAGATTATGCGCCGTTTCGGACGTGACGAAGTAGGCCACGGTGCCACCCATCGCTAGGAGAAAAGCTATTCCTAGGACGAGGAGGGTCCGAATTTGAGGTTTACGACGCATAATCTCTGTTCCCTGTTGGTGTTAGCGATTAAAGGTTGTTGATGGCTTCGATAGCGTCAGAGAAAGTCCTTGATTGAATCGCTTGAGCGTCAACTTTGACGTTGATTTCGGTCGCTGGAGCAACTTGAGTTTCGGTGATGGTGTCTTTGATTTTGATGGTGTTGACGGGGCTCCAATAGGTCATTTCGCCCGGATTCAAGGCTTCGGTTGTGACGGCGGCATAAATGACATATTCGACGTTGTCGATAGTGTCTTCGTAGCTGGTGCCGTAAGTCGTAGCTTCGTAGGCGCCAGAAGTGGCATTTTTGGCTACTGCGGTAAAGTAGGCGCGGTTGTCATCGCCAGAATCGCCGTAAGGAGTGTGTGGAACTTTGACTTCGAGGTCGGCGGCGTAGGCTTTCGGAATCATGTAGCGGATGAGAACGTAAGCGTCGTTATTGCCAGTATTCTTGGCGTAGCTGAACTTGCGAACATATTGGCCTGGAACGATGTTTTGTGCGACGTCAGCAAAGTAAGCGGCGTAATCGTCGTTTTCGATGGTTTCGTCTTTGTAACCCCAGGTGCGGATTCCACCGACGTGGCCGTTGGCGATGGCGGTAATGGTGCTGCTATTACCTTCATTAGCGTTTATGCCTGGAGTGCAATATTTGGCGTTGCTGTACGAGCCTTTGATGAGGCTAGTGTTAGAATCTAGACCACTGTCGTCTGTGTTGGCTTCCCAGTCACAGTAGTGTTTCTCGTATGTATCATCATCGTCACGGGCGGCGAAGGAGCCTTGGCGACCAGAGTTCATACGATGAAGTTGAGATTCGTAGAGTTCGACTTCAATGTCGCCGACAGTGAATTGATTGGTGATGGGGTCAGTTTTGTCGGTGAAGTAGGCGATGGTGCCACCAGCGACTAAGCCAGCAACGCCGAGAACGGCGGCGGCGGAGAGAATAGCTTTTTTGTTAGTTTTCATTGTAATAACTCCTTTGTTATTTTGTTGATAAACTAGATTAATTATTGTTGTCTAGGCTTGCGAAGGCGGCAGTGGCGCTATCGAAGCCAGTGGTCTGAATGACGTCCGAGTAGACGTTTAGTCCAAGGACGCAATTGTTGTCGGTAGCGTCCGAGCATTCGTATGGAGACATATCACTAGGAATGTTTCCGATGTGGATGGCTACGGTTGGCCAATGTTCGGTCGTTTCATCTACGGTGAGAACGCCGGTGCTGACGATATAATATACGTTTGCCGATTGGGTTACGGTATATTTGTCGGTTGGTGGCGTTTCGAGCGTGATGAGGCCGGTTAAGTCAGCTGGAATCACGACGCGGAACCGTTGATAGACGGGGATGTTGCCGGTGTTTTCCGCTTCGATGTAGAATGGAATGTCCATTCCCTGTTCGAGAGTGTAATCACTAGCAACAAAGGGCGTTTCGCCGGCGCTGTCTTTGAAAATCGACAATGCGGAAGCGGCGTGACCAACTTTGAAATTGTTGGTTGAACCGTCGGTGTCGGTGAAGTACGACAGAGTGAACGTCGAGCTTAACAGACAGAGCGCGATGATTGCTATCGATGCCACGGTGATTCTAACTTTTTGAAACATTTGCCTCCTTTCTCTTCTTTAGGTTTAATAATCTCACACTTTGGCTACACTTTTTCTCGCAGTTTTCCTCCTTTCTTCCAAAGTTGCTGGCAGAAATGTCCACGCGAGTAGGAGAGTGCCCACTACTAGTGTGATATAAATGCCAGGCGGCTGTTGGATGCTGTGTGCGATATACCCCAGATATGGAATGGTGGCGACGGGGGTGCCGAGAACGTTTTTATAATGAACTAAGTTGGCGTCGGCGGCGGAGTTGGCGTCGCCCTGGGTCTTAAACCGGAGAGTTTCTGGGTCTTTGGCGTCTTTTTCGATGGCGACGATACGGTGGGTGACGATGGTGTTGTCGCTGTTTGCGACGTAAGAGATGACGTCGCCGACTTTGAGAGTCTTATAGTCCGTGGGTTTAACGTAAATCATGGAGCCGACGGGATATTCGGGTTCCATGGAGCCGGACATGACAGTGAAGGTTTTGAAGCCGAGGATTTTGGCGCCGACGAGGGTAACGGCGAGGATGGCGACGAAGGCGGTGGCGAAGGTGCCGAGGCGGGAGCGGAAGAGTTTGAAGCGGCCGAGGCGGGGCCTACGAAGGCTAGTTGCGACGTTTGCGGCTTTTACGTTGGCGGAGAGAGGGGTCGGTTCAGAGGGGGCAACGGGTTCGGCAGAGATGTCGGCGGGTTCAGCGGGAGGGGTGGAAAGCGCGGCGGTGTTGGAATAGACGAAAGAGATGGTGGGGTAAAAAACCTCACTATGAGACTCTATTTCTAACTTCCTGCCCACCGTAACGTGGACGGAGTAGTCCTCTGACAAATTGACCTCCATTTGATTAACATAACTATTATATATTAATGAAAGCTTAAACGCAATAGCGGATTTTAATTTCTAGAGAAATCTGATATAATGAGGGTAAGATGAATTTGAAGAAGAAGGTCATGGAAATTCCGGGGTATAATCGGCTGGTGAAGCCGGTGCATTTGGCGCGCGCGGTGGGGGCGGCGGTGCGGTATAAGTTTCCGGCGCGGAAGTTGAAGGTGATTGGGGTGACGGGGACGAATGGGAAGACGACGACGTGTTTTATGGTTTGGAAGATGCTGAACGAGGCAGGGCATCCTTGCGGTATTATGACGACTGTGGGTTGGGGCGGCGTCTCGCGGCGGTGTAAGCTCAATAATGAATTAAACCACATGACCACTGTGGATTCGAAGACGCTAAATAAGAGGATTTCTGAGATTCGTGATGCGGGGGCGGAGTATTTGGTTTTGGAGGTGACGAGCCATGCGATGGAGCAGTTTAGGACGTTGGGGGTGCCGATTGAGGTGGCAGTGTTTACGAATTTGACGCATGAGCATCTGGACTATCATAAGACGATGGAGAATTATCGTTGGGCGAAGATGAAGTTGTTTAGGAAGGCGAAGTTTGGGGTGGTGAATGCGGACGATAAGAATGCGAAGTGGTTTATTAAGGCGTCAAAGAATTATATCACATATGGTATAAAAAACGGAAAAGTGCGGGCTAGGAAGGTTAAACTGGCACCGGATGGCGTGCAATATGCGTGTGGTGATATGAAGGTAAAGGCGAGGTTGCCGGGGGAGTTTAACGTATATAATTCCCTGGCCGCGGTGGCGGTGGGGCAGAAGTTGGGGCTGGAGAGCGAGGAGATTGAGAGGGGGATCGCGGCGTTGGAGAGCGTGGAGGGGCGGATGACGCTCGTGGATGAGGGGCAGGATTTTACGGTGATTGTGGATTATGCGCATACGCCAGATGCGCTGGAGAATGTGTTTAGAGCGATTGGCGAGGTTAAAGGCAGGGTGATTGCCGTGCATGGGGGTGCGGGGCGGCGAGACGAGACGACGCGGGCCGAGAGGGGCGAGATTTTGGCGAAGAATAGTGATTTTGTGATTATTACGGAAGACGATTCGAGAGATGAGGACCCGGAGAAGATTGCACGGCAGTTTGTGGAGGGGGCGGAGAAGGCTGGTAAGGTGGAGGGCAAGAATTTGGCGGTGAATTTGGACCGCGAGGAGGCGATTCGGGCGGCGATTCGGCTGGCGAGGAGGGGGGATGTGGTGCTACTCTTAGGTAAGGGGCATGAGAAGACGATTTTAAGGGCGGATGGGGCGCATGAGTTTGAAGATATTAAGGTGGCGAAGAAGTATTTGCGGGAGAGGGTGCGAGAGCTGGAGCTAAAGCGAGAGGCGGCGGAGAAGGCGCGGAAGGCGCGCGAGGAAGTGGAGCGGAAAGAGGCGGAGCGGAAGCGACGCGAAGAAGACCGCTATGGGAATATTACAGAGTGAGTTTTGGGGTTGGGTTGATTTTTTGAGCGTTTTGTGGTATAATAAAGGTGTCTTTGCAACTTTCTTTAGGGAGAGTGTGCCAAGAGTTGTTTGTCGGTTTTGATATTTTGAACTTATAAAGGAGGGGGCCAAATGGACGAAATTTTGACCAGAGAATGGGCGTTAGCCTGCTTGGGACCAGGTAAGCATACAAAGTCACCGCGAGTGTTCACGGTGCCGAGAGAGTTTGGGTTTACGCGGGTGGAGCCGAAAGCGTTTGATTGGTTTAAGGGAGAGGCGATTGTTTTTCCTGAAGGAATCAAGGTGATTGGTGAAGGTGCCTGCAGAGGACTGGAGAACTTGAGGCGTGTGGTGCTGCCGGAGACGTTGGTGGAGATTGGAAAAGAAGCGTTTATGGGTTGTGCGAATTTAGAGGCCGTGGAGCTGCCCAGTCATTTGAAGAGGATTGGAGCTTCGGCGTTCTCTGGATGTGCGATACGTAAGCTGGTGATTCCTGGTTCGGTGTATGATGTGGAGAAGTTTGCGTTTTTCCGGTGTGAATTACTTGAGGATTTGAAGATTTGTGAAGGGGTGATATATATTGGTCAGGAGTCATTTGGTGAGTGTAGGAGCTTGGTGAAGTACCATAAATGGGATTTGCCGAGGTCGGTGAAGCGCGCCGTAAGGCAGAGCAGAACCCCACTCAATGAGGTTTGGCATGTTACGTTTGCGGGGTCGGCGTGTCTGAGGACGCGCCAAGAGAAACGCCGAGCCGAGAGGAGTCGGAAGTTCAACCAGGCCTTTAGGAGGCAAATATCAAGATCAATATGAAAAGGAGGAAAAATGGCCCAGAGGAATCTGGGCCATGATTTTTTCTGATGTTTTATTTGGCGTATTCGACGGCGCGAGTTTCGCGGATGACGTTGACCTTGATGGTAGGACATGGTGGCTTCGATTTTGTTGGCGATGTCGCGGGCGAGTTTCAGGGCGGTGAGGTCGTCGATTTGTTTGGGTTCGACGATGACGCGGATTTCTCGACCGGCGGAGATGGCGTAGGCTTTGTCGATGCCGGGGAAGCTGGTGGCGATGTTTTCTAGGTCGCGCATGCGTTCAGCGAAGTTTTCTGCGGAGATGTTACGAGCGCCGGGGCGAGCGGCGGAGATGGCGTCGCAGATTTTGACGATGATGGCTTCAGGGGTGGAAGGTTCGATGTCGTCGTGGTGAGCGGCGATGGCGTGGACGACGGCGTCGGGCATGCCGTATTTTTTGGCGAGTTCAGCGCCGATGTCGGCGTGTTTGCCTTCGATTTTGTGAGTGACGGCTTTGCCCATGTCGTGGAGGAGAGTGGCGGTTTTGGCGATGCGCTTGTCGGCGCCGATTTCTTCGGCGATCATGCCGGCCATGTGGGCCATTTCTATGGAGTGGAGGAGGACGTTTTGGCCGTAGCTGGTGCGGAATTTGAGTTCGCCGAGGAGGTGGAGGATTTCTCTAGGGATGCCGACGACGCCAACTTCGCGGGCGGCGTCTTCGCCGGCGCGAACGACTTCTTTTTCTATTTCTTTTTCGCCCTTGGCGACGGCCTCTTCGATACTGGCGGGGTTGATGCGACCGTCTTTCATGAGGCGCTCAAGAGCGTAGCGGGCGACTTGGCGGCGAATCGGGTCGAAGCTCGATAAGATGACCATGCCGGGGGCGTCGTCGACGACGATGTCGACGCCGGTGGCGCGCTGGAGGGCTTGGATGTTGCGGCCTTCCTTGCCGATGATACGGCCTTTCATTTCGTCGTCAGGGAGTTTGAGGGCGGTGATGGTGCGGTCGGCGGTGACTTCAGAGGACATGCGTTCCATGGCCGTGAGGAGGATGCTTTGGGCGGTTTCGTCGACGTCGTGTTTGATTTCCTTTTGTTCCTTAGCGACGAGGTTGACCAAATCTTGCTTGATGTCGTTTTCGGTCATTTTCATGAGTTTGTCGCGGGCTTCGGCTTTAGAGAGGCCGGCGATTTTTTCGAGTTTTTCGTGTTGTTTAATGCGGATGTCGCGGACTTCGTTTTTGAGGTCTTCGAGTTCTTTTTCGGACTTTGTGAGTTTTTCAGTTTTCTTTTCGAGGCTATCGAGTTTGTTGTCTAGAGAAGTTTCGCGTTCAAGAAGGCGGTTTTCGGTGCGCTTCCATTCTTTGCGACGTTCAGCTTCTTCGGCTTGGGACTTACTGGCGATGCGGGAGGCTTCTTTTTTGGCCTCTAGGACGATGTCGCCGGCTTCGTGTTTGGCCTTTCTGATGAGGTCGTCGGCTTTGTTTTTGCCGCCGTTTTCTTTTTTCTTGTTGTATGCGAAAATTCCGCCGGCGCCTAAACCGAGGCCAACAATGGCGGCTATCGCAATGGAGATTATTTCCATGGGTGCTCTTTCTAATTGTCGTTGTTCGCGTTTTGACTCTCGCGAACGGATAACAAATTTATATCAAAATTTAATATTCCATTATAAGTATAACATATGAAGCAGAATCGCGATAGATTCTTTTTTCGACGGGAACTTTTCCGCGATCGTCAAAATAACCTTAATAGCCTATTTTCTGCGTCCTATGACAAGCAAGTGCTCGAAAATGGTATCAAGGTTATTTTGACTGTCGGTAAAAGTTCTTTATTGTCTCAAAAAGAGCTATCACGATTCTCTTCTAAGCTTTTAATTTCTTTTTCGAGAGATTGGATTTTAGTTTGAAGCTTGTCGTTTTCGAGGTATTCGTAGATGGCGAAGCCGGCGGCGGAGATGGCGATGACGCCGAAGATGAGGGTTAAGATGGCGAGCCAGGGGGATTTTTTCTGGGCGGCGGCGGATTCGGCGGCGAGGGCGGCGGCGCGAGCGGCCTCCTCGGCGTGTTTTTTGGCTTCGAGTTCGGCGCGAGTTTCGGCGTAGGTGCCGCGAGTTTTGTCGGGCATTTTGGGGACGATGGGTTGAGCGTTGTTGAACATGAGTTTATTATAACACTATTTTTTAGGCTTGGAAATGTTGGCGGGGCGGCCGTAGTCAGGGAGGATGATTTGGCGTCTAGTTCCCTTGTGGTCGTAGAGAGGGATGTGGAGTTCGTGGCTTAAGGTGTTTACTAAGCAAGCGCCGATGCGGAGGCCGGTGAAGGAGCCGGGGCCACTATAAAAGGTGATTTTTTTGAGGTCGCGGAAAGTGGCGCCGTGGTCTTTAAGGTGGTTTTCTAGGGTTTCCAGGAGTTTTTCGGCCATTTCGCGGCCGAGGGCGTCGGTATATTCGAAAGTTTGGCCGGTTTTGTCGGTGAGTTTGATTTTGGCGGTGAAGTCTGAAGTGTCGAGATATAGAGAAAATGGCTCGCTTGCGGTCGATGGTACGGACGATTCTAGTTCGGAATTCGTCCTGGTCCGTTGGGCTCGCTTGCGGTCGAATGTTTTTACTTGACAGGCTTCTAGGGCTTGCGGTCGAGCATCTTCGGAAGCTCGCTTGCGGTCGAGCGTTTTTTGTGTGGTGGACGATTCTAGTTCGGAATTCGTCCTGGTCCTCGGCCCGCGATCGTCAAAACTACAACGTTCAGTCGGAACTCCGCCCGGAGCCATCCGGTACTCGTTCCGTGAACTAGTTGTAGTTTTGACTGTCGGGTCCTGCGGATTCGGACTAATTTCCGAACAAGAATCGTTCCAGATTACACTGTCATCAAAAATCAGTTTTCGGCTGCCGTCTTTGAGGACTTTAAAGGTGATGGTTTGGTGGTTTTTGGGGAGAATGCCCTGAACGGAGTTAGCCCATTCGAGGACGACGAGGGCGTGGGGGTTTTTGAGGGATTCGGCGAGGTCGTCACGCATGAGGCCTGGGTCGGTGAGGCGGTAGAAATCGTAGTGGATGAGTTCGTTTTTAGTGACAGAGGTGGCTTCTCTGTGGGTTGCGCGATTTTGACACGCGCTCCATTCGTATCTTTTTGAGATGGTGAAGGAGGGGGAGGTGACGGGTTCGGTGATGCCGAGACCGCGGGCGAGGGCTTTTGTGAAAGTCGTTTTGCCGGCGCCGACGTCGCCGACGAGTTCGAGACAGAGGGGGAGTTTTTGGGATTTTAAGGAAGAGCCGAGGTGTTCGGCGAAGTCAGTTAGTTCTTGTTCGCTATGGAAAATCATGGGGAAATTATAACATTTTTTTCAAGGGGAAGAAAGCGCAAGCGTCTCTTTACAAAAGAAAGAAAGTGTGCTATAATTATAATTTGTTGCTAAAAAGTTTTTAGGGAACCTTTACAGATTGATAAGGAGGCATGAGAATGCAGAGCTATTGTTTGATGGCGGTGGTTTCTATCTTTTTCTTAGGGACGTGTCTGATGTATCTTAAGGACAATGATATTTTTGAAGATGAGGTGATATTGAAGTTTAAGAGGCTGATAATGGTTTTAATAGTGGAGATTGCCGTTGACCTTGTGTTTGTGCTTTTAGAGGGAAAAGAGACGGTGGGGTGGTTGCTTTATATCCTGAAAGCAGGTGAGCTGGTCATGAATCCGATGCTAGCGTTTTTAGTGTTTGAGATTTTTTATGACGAGAAACTGAGGACGCGGAACAGGGTGACAAGAGTGCTCCGGCGAGGGATGCAGTTGACGGTGGCGGCGAATGTGGTGCTACAAGTTGTAGGTGTGTTTACTAGAACGGTCTTTTTCCTGGACGAGAGCAATGTGTATCATCGCGGGGATTATATGTGGTTGTATGTGTTGATTCTTCTTGTGATGATTTCGATGGCTGTGTTGGAGATTGTGATGTTTTCTAGTCGGACGCAAGGGATGATGAAAGCGACGCTGGGAGCATTTACGTGTATTTTGGTGGCGGGAGTGTTTCTTAGAGAAGTGTTTCCGCGGATGAACTATGATTTTTTGTGTATGGCGGTGTCGGTGACGTTTCTGCTGATTTATTATTCGAACGTGACGCTCCGAATTGACCCCTTGACGCAGCTACTCAACCGGTTGGTTTATGAGACGGCGCTGAAGCGAATCAGATATACGACAGTGGTGCTGGTGTTTGATGCGAATAAGTTTAAGAAGATTAATGATGAGCATGGGCATAAGCGCGGAGATAAGGCGTTGAAGCAACTGGCGTATTTGATTCGCAAGACGTATGGAGAGATGGCGTATTGTTTCCGGCAAGGTGGAGATGAGTTTTGTGTGATTTTGAAGAAGGGAGTGTTTGATAGGCTGGTGGCTGAGTCGCCGGATGATGACGATGCGTACAAGGTGAAGGAGATGCTGAAGGGTAAGATTGACGAGGCGCTTAGCGAGCATGTCAAAGTAATAAATCAAGCGAAGAACTATTTGAAGTATGGTGTGGCGCGAGGTGGTTGTATTTATTATGGAGAAGAGTATGCGGGAGATGTTGAAAGAATGACCATGGCGCAAGTCGCGGCGAAGGCTGATGATGAGATGTATGAGCAGAAGAGGAAGATGAAAGAAGAAGAGTCGGCGGAAGCGAAAGTAGAAGCCGAAGCAGAAGCGAAGGTAGAAGCCGAAGCAGAAGCGAAGGTAGAAGCCGAAGCAGAAGCGAAGGCGGAGGATGCCTGAAGTCCTTATCAAAAAAAATGACCGGCCCTGAGGGGCTGGTTTTTCTTTTTGGCTTTTGGTTGACTTTTAGGGGGAGAAAGTGTAAAATAAAGGCGTTCACAATGGTGGACCGTCGCCAAGCGGTAAGGCACTGGGTTTTGGTCCCAGCATTCGCAGGTTC
>CAYODV010000013.1:0-17739 GCA_964402915.1 uncultured Candidatus Saccharibacteria bacterium | reverse complement strand
GTGGCCGGGACGATGGCGCCGGGGGCAATCCAGACGGCGAGCATGCCTTTTTTGACGTTCGGGGCGCCACAAACGACTTGGATGAAGCCGTCGTGGGCGGGGTCGATTTCGGCGGTTAGTTCTTTGCCGGCGTCAATTTGGCAGAGATGAAGGTGGGTGCCTTCGATGGGCTCGGCGGATTTGACCTTGACGATGTAGATTTTTTTGTATTTCGGGGCGAGGTCTTCGACGTGTTCGATTTCGACGAGGCGGGAGCCAATGAGCTTGAAAAGTTCATCGTCGGGAATGTTGACGTTGACGAGTTTTTTGATTTCGTTTAGAGAAATTAGCATGATTAAAACTCCTTCAAGAATTCAAGTTTGCCGGATTCAAAGTAGCGGACGTCGTTGATGCCGTATTTGAGCATGACGAGACGGTCGATGCCGCCGCCCCAGGCGAAGCCTTTGTAAACTTCGGGGTCGATGCCGGCGGTTCTTAAAACGTTCGGGTGAATCATGCCGCAACCGCCCATTTCCAGCCAGCCGTCGCCCTTGCCGCCGAGAGAGGCGGGCTTTTCGATTTGGAATTCGAGCGAAGGCTCGGTGAACGGGAAGAAGCCGGGCTGGGTTTTGATGTGGAGTTTTTGGCCGTAATAAGTTTCGAAGAAGTTTTGCCAGGTGGCGAGGAGCTGGCCGAGGGTGGCGTCCTTAGACACGAAGACACCTTCGCATTGGTAGAAAGTGTGTTCGTGGGTGGCGTCGATGTCTTCGTTTCTGAAGACGCGGCCGGGGACGACGACGGCGATTTGGCCGTATTTTTCGAGATCGCCTTTGAAGCGGGTGAGGGCGCGGTATTGCATGGTGGAAGTGTGGGCGGGCGGAATGAAGCCTTCGCTGGTGCGGAAGGTGTCGTAGCCGTCACGCGCGGGGTGTTCCTTGGGGAAGTTGAGCGAGTCGAACATGTGGAATTCGTCGTCGAGCTGGCGCGCTTCGATGACGTTGAAGCCCATGTTGCGATAGATGTCGGCGACGAGGTCGAGTTCGGTGGTGAGGGGGTGTTTAGTGCCGGGCGTGGGGGCGAAAGGCGTGGCGTTTTCGCCGAAGGGGGCGGTGAGGTCAATTGGCGCGACGTCGGCCGAGTCGGCGGCGTCTTCAAGCGTCTTCATTTTGGCAAGGAGGGCGGCCTTTTTAGCGTTGAGTTGCTCGCCGAAAGCCTTGCGCTCGGACGGAGCGAGAGTTTTAATTTTGGCGTACTCACGGCCGAGGTTGGAAAGTTCGGCCTTTATTTCTTCTATTTCCGACATATTATATATATTATACCACTAGATAACAGATTAGAGAAGAATAATGAAAACAAGCGAGACGATGGCGAGGGCGACCAAGATGAACCAAATCCAGGTGAAGCGGCCGGTTTTTTCATATTGTTCAAAGAATTCTGAGTCGGCGATGAAATCGGGGTCTTCCCCGTCGGCTGTTTGGGTGCGCTCGATTTTTTCCTTGAGGTCGGCGTTGATTTTGCGGGTGAGGGCGGCGTTGTCGTCCTCGTCTTTGGTGACCATTACACCCATAATATATCTCCTTTTTTCTTCTTCAATTTTTCAAATTTGATTAATCTATTATACCATATTGAAAAAAAGTGTGGTATAATCGTCCCAAATATCAATTAAGGAGGTTTATGGCTAAATCCAAAAAGTCTGGTAAGAAAACCAAGACTACCCCATCCGTGAAAGAAGAGAAACTTTCCGCAAAAGACACAAAAAAGGTGGACAAGAAAACTGATACTAAAAAGGCCAACAAACCGGCAAAGACCGAAAAAGTGAAAGCCGAAAAAACCGCGAAACCAGAAAAGGTTGAGGCGAAAGTTGAGGAGGTCGAAGAAGCGAAAGCCGAGAAAGTGGTTTCAAAGAAAACCTTCTGGCAGAAGTTCTTTGCGAAGAAATACACTGAAAACGAGAACATCTTGACGATTTTCAAGAACAAGAAAGTTTATGGTGCGCTAATTGGCGAGATTGTCGGCACGATGCTTGTGACGATGATTATTTTGACGCTGGGGCTTTATCAACTACTTTATATGTTCTTGATTTTGACCGTGGTGATTGTGGCGGTGCACAAACTTTCCGGCGCACAGCTAAATCCGATTACGACGGTTGGCATGATGGTGACGCGCCGGATGTCTGTGATTCGTGGCGTGTTATATCTCCTCGCGCAAGTGGTGGGGGCCTGGCTCGGTTTGACGCTGATTTCCGTGTTTCTCAACGCGAGCGGTTCGGAAGCGGAGCTTCCGGGCATGACCGCGACGCCGGATGGTAAGTTCTGGGCGGTGACGATGATTGAGTTCTTTGGTGCGGCGATTATCGGGTTCTTCTATTCCCGTGCGCAGCAATACAAGCGCAGTTCTTGGACTTACGGTGCGATGATTGCCGGTGGGACGGTGATTGCGCTCATCCTCGTTTATATTATTACCGCGAACTATTTCTCGCTTGAAGGTACCTTCATGTTGAACCCGGCGGTGGCGCTGATGTATCAGATTTTGCCGCAGAGTGCGAACAGTGTTGGCGAGCTTCTTGGCGGTATTGGTCTTGCGCTCTTGACGTATGTCATTTTCCCGATGGTGGGCGGAGTTGTAGGATTTTATCTGTCTGATGCATCCGAATTACTCACGGAAGAGTAGATAAAAATTCAGAAAGGGCTACCATTTGATAGCCCTTTTTTGGGGGCCGGCCTCCTTCGCGCCCGTCGTTACGGGGCTACGGGGCCTTCATCCTCGGTCGTAACCTCCGGACACCCCCAATAAAGGGCATATCAAACGCTAGCCTTCCGATATCTATTGCTTCGGGAAGAGGGGTTGGGGGACTTTGATTTCCGAGCCAAAGACGTCTTTAATTTTTTCGCAGGTGTCGGGGAGGAAGGGTTTTAGTAGTTCGGTGGTGGAGAGGAGGGAGAGGATGAGGTCGGTGAGGATGGCGACGGCCTTGGCTGGGTTTTCTTTTGCGACGGCCCAGGGAGCTTGGTCGTTGATGTCTTTGTTGAGGCTTTGGATTTTGCTCCAGACGTAGTCGAAAGCCTTGGAGAATTCAAAGTTGTTCATGAGGCGGGTGTATTCGGCGTCGGCGGGGGTGTTTTGGATGATGTCTGGGAGGTTAGCGGGGAGTTTGACGGAGTTTTTAGAACTTAAGACGGCGAGGCGTTGGACGAGGTTGCCGAGGTCGTTGGCGAGTTCGCCGGCGTAGGCGGCGTCAAATTTGTCCCAGGTGAAGTCGGAGTCAGCGAAGGTGTCGATGTGGCGGAGGAAGAAGTAGCGGAAGGCGTCGAGGCCGTATTTATTTAAGATGTCGAGTGGGTCGATGACGTTGCCAAGGGATTTGGACATTTTTTGGCCGTTTGACAGAACGTGGCCGTGCGAAAGGATGACTTTCGGGAGGGGGAGGTCAAGGGCGAGGAGGATGGTGGGCCAGATGATGGCGTGGAAGCGCAAAATGTCTTTGCCGACAAATTGGACGTCGGCCGGCCAGAAGTCGGAGATGTCTGTTTCGGGGTAGCCAAGGACGGTGAGGTAGTTGGCGAGAGCGTCAATCCAGACGTACATGACTTGGTTTTCGTCGCCGGGAACGGGTATGCCCCAGGAGAGGTTCTTTTTGGGGCGCGAGACGGAGACGTCGGGGGTGTCGGCGAGGAGATTCAAGATTTCGCGCTTGCGGAAGTCGGGGAGGATTTTGAGGGCGTCAGTTTCGATGGCGGTTTTGATTTGGTCTTTGAAGTCGGAGATGCGAAGGTAGTAGTTGGTTTCGCTGAGGCGTTCGTAGGGTTTTTGATGGTCGGGGCAAGTGCCGTGGTTTTCTTCATATTCTTTATCGGTGATGAAGCTTTCGCAACCGGAGCAATACCAGCCTTCGTAGTCGGCGGTGTAGAGGTGTGGGGTGAGTTTTTGCCAGATGGCCTGGACGCGGCGGATGTGGTCGGGGTCGGTGGTGCGGATGAAATCGGTGGGCTCGGCGCCGAGTTTGGTGATGAAATCGCGGAACTTGGCGGAGTTTTTGTTGACGTATTCTTCAACTGGAACGCCGAGTTCTTTGGCTTTGCTCCAGATTTTGTTGCCGTGTTCGTCGGTGCCGGCCTGGAAGCGGACGGTGTTTCCCTGTTCTTTTTCAAAGCGGACGTAAACATCGGCTAAAAGGTAGTCAAGGGCATGTCCGACGTGGGGCGCGCCGTTGACATAAGGGATGGCGGTGGTGATGTAGAGTTGTTTGGGCATAAATTAGACGGCGAAGGCGATGATGAGAATGAGGGCGACGATGATGATGAGGCTGCCGCCGACGATGAGAAGAATCGGGCGTTTTTTGAGCTTGTCGGCGATGGCGCCGAAATCAATGTCTTTGCCACGTTTGGGGGCGTCGGGCTGAGCGGCGGGGTCGTTGAAAGCGACGGAGGGGGTGTTCTTTTGTTGCGGTTCGCTCTCGACGGGAGCGGCAGCAGGGTCAACTGCGGCGGCTTCCGGTGCGGAGAAGTCGGCGGCAGGAGCGGCGGTAGCAAACGGCGAAGCGTCAGTCGGAGCGGCCGGAGCTTCGGGAGTGGCGCCGAGGTTGTCTAGTGGGACGGCGGAGGGGGTGTCGGGAGTGGTCGCGGCGGCTTCATCGGGAACGTCGGCGATGGCTTGTTGGAGCAGAGAGGGGTCGATGGTTGGCATGTCGGGAGTGGCGGCCGGAGCTTCGGGCGCCGGCATTTCCGGTGCGGTCGGCATTTCTGGAGCCGGAGCGGCGTCTAGGTTTGGTGTGGCGGCCGCGGCAGGATTAGAAAAATCCGGCGTTTGCGGTGCGACTGGGTTGTTTGGGTCTGGGTTCATGTTTACTCTCCCTTATAGATTGTTATGAAACTTATTATTATTTTACCTTTTTTGAAGCGATTTAGCAAGCGTAACATATTGACCGAGGCTGAGGTCGGCGGGGCGGAC
This sequence comes from uncultured Candidatus Saccharibacteria bacterium, assembly GCA_964402915.1. Classification (GTDB taxonomy): domain Bacteria; phylum Patescibacteriota; class Saccharimonadia; order Saccharimonadales; family Saccharimonadaceae; genus Nanosyncoccus. Next base: position 12,813 of record CAYODV010000013.1, on the reverse strand, counting down.
GTTGGGGCTAGAACCGAGGTTTTGAAGGATGGTTTCGACATCGGTTTTGGAGAGGCCGGTGAAGGCGGAGAGGTTGGCGGAAAGTTTTTTGCGAGGGCTAGAGAAGGCGCGGTGAATGAAATCGAGGGTTTCCGGAGTGGTTTTTGGGGTTTTGCGCGGGGTGAGGAGGAGAACCTCTGAATCAACTTTGGGCGGAGGCGTAAAAAAGTCACGAGTGACGACGGGGCCGAGTTGAGCCTCGGCGTAGTTGTCGACGAAAAGGCTGAGCGAAGAATTGCCGAGCCTACTTTCCGCGGGGCAGATTTTTTCTGCGACTTCCTTTTGGACGAGGAGGACGATTTTGGTGGGTTTATGGTTGGCGGTGAGGAGTTTTTCGATGATGGGGGTGGTGATGTAATAGGGGATGTTGCCGGCGGCGACGTAAGGTTCGTTGATGTCTTCGAGGTTGAATTGAAGGAAATCTTGGTTTTTGACTTCAAGATTTTTGCCGGGGAAAGATTTGGGGAGGTTTTCGGCGAGCCGAGAGTCAAATTCGACGGCGAGGACTTTTGGGAAGCGTTTTAGGAGGCTGGAGGTGAGGGTGCCAAGGCCGGGGCCGATTTCGAGGCAGAGCTGGACGTCTTGGTCGAGTGCGTGTTCGGGCAGGTCGGTGGCGAGATCGGCGATGGCGTCGAGCGTGGGGCGGTCTTTAAGCCAGTTTTGGCCGAGAGCTTTGTTGTTTTTCATGGCTAAATACCGTTCCTTGTAGTCCAGTCGGTGGCGAGGTCGAATTGTTCGGGGTTGGTGCTAGCAAAAGTGCCGGTGTCGTAAACTTTGCCAAGGCCGAGGGAGGTTTCAACGACAGAGCAGCGGGGGTAGCGAGAGAGGTTGGCGGCGACGATGACGTAACCTTCGTCGTCAACTTTAACGCCGTCGTCGCGGACGGTGTAGCCGGATTTGCCACAAAAGCTCATGACGCCGGACATGTTGAGGTCATAGTAAGTTTCTTGGCGTTCAACGTAGTTCCCTTGCAAATCTTTGGCGGTGTAGTGGTTGCGACCCATGGCGGCGGTGAGGGGTGTGGCATCTTTGATGGCAGTGCCGACGGCGACGATGCGGTTGACCGGTGCGCGAAGGACGGTTTCAGAAACGAGTTCGCGAGAAACTTCGTTGCCTTCGATGGTTTTGACGTTGTAAACTTTTTGAACTTTGCCGAGCTCGCCGAGCTCGCGGACTTCTTCGGAGCCGGAAGGGATGTTGTAGTCACGGATAGTTTCGGTGGAGAATTCAAGGTCTTCTTCGATGGTGAGGGTGGTGCCGCTGCCGCGGGAGATTTGGTAGGCGGAGGACACGCCGGCTTCAAGGAAGGTAGTGACGGGAATGAGAGTGACGGTGTCGTCGTCATAGACGGTGAAGCCGGCGGCGCGAGCGACGGCGTAGGGTTCGTAGCTGGTGACGTGGGCAAGCGTGGAGCGGAGGCCGTCGTAAACCAGGACGGGGTGGGAGCGGTAAATGTTGATGAAGTAGTGGTCGGCGTCAATAGCGACGTCGAGAGCGGGGGAGACAGTGTCGGTGGAGTCAAGGGTGATGTCGAGACGGTCGAGGACGTCTTTCACCGTGGCAGCGTCGGTTTTGACGGTCTTTTTGGTGCCGTTGTCATAAACCGTGACGAAGTGGTTGGTGTCGGACGAAACATATTCAACTTCTTCAAGGTCGTTATCGGCGAACGATTTGGGGGCAAGTTTCATGCCGAGTAAGAAAAACCCAGCCATCAAAAGGAGGCCAGCAACAAGAACTAGTTTTTCGGATTTAATCCGCATGGGTATATTATACTAAATTTCTAGCGCTTTGTCCATCTGGGGGTCGCGGGAGTGGTTGATGTCGTCGTAAGTGTTGACGACGATATAGTCGGGTTCAATGCCGGTTTTGTTGATGGTGTTACCGAGCGGGGTGTACCAGTGGGCGGAAGTGACTTTGAGGGTGGTGCCGGAGGAAAGGTCGAGCATGCTTTGGACGACGCCTTTACCGTAGGTGGTTTCGCCGACGACGGTGGCTTTGCCGTAATCTTTGAGGGCGCCGACAACGATTTCCGAGGCGGAGGCGGTGGTGCTGTTGACGAGGGCGACGGTTTTAATGTTGGCGAACAGAGCTTTGCCACGGAGGGAGTAGGTGATGTCGTCGGTGACGGAGAGTTTGGACTTTTGGATGAGGACTTTTTCGCCGTCGAACCAAAGGCTGAGCAAATCGCGAGCGGCGCTGACATAACCGCCGCCGTTGCCGCGGAGGTCGAGGATGATTTTTTGGGTGCCCTTATTTAAGATTTCGTTGGCGAAGCTTTGAACGAGCGTGCCGGTGTCGGTGTCGAAGCGAGTGACGGTGATGACGGCGACGTGATTGTCTTTATAGTCGACGTAGGCGGAGACGTTGTTGATGGTTTCGCGGACGAGGCTAAAGGATTTTTCTTCGCCGTCGCGGACGATGGTGAGTTTGACTTCGGTGTCGGCGGCGCCGCGAAGTTTTTGGGCGATGTCTTCGGTGCTCCAAGTATAGACTTCTTCATCATCGATTTTATAGATGATGTCGCCAGCGAGGACGCCAGCGGCCCTTGCCGGGTTGTCGGGGAGGGTACGGAGGACGCGCGTGTAGCCGTCGCGGAGTCCCATTTCGATGCCGACGCCGGCACCGACGTCGCCGTGAAGGTAGTTGTTGAATTCGGTGGTTTCGGTTTTGCTTAAGTATTCGGTGTATTGGTCGCCGACGGCTTCAACGAGGCCGTGTTTGGCGCCGTCGATAATGGCGGATTTGTCGAGGTCGCCGTCGTAGCTGGTGACGAGGGCGTTGTAAACTTCGTTGAGTTCGTTCCAGGAGATTTTGTCGTTTCCGGTGAGTTTGCCGCCGAGGTAAGGGGCATAATTATTCCAGCTGACGCCAATGACGATGCCGATGACAAGTGTGACGACGGCAACAATTAAGCTGCTTCCGAGTTTGACCTGTTTGGCCTTCCAATCTACTTTTGCCATGAAGCTATTTTAGCACTACCAGGCGCGTTGGTCAAAGTGGATGAAGACAAGGCCATAGCTGGAGGCACCAATGCGGTAGCCGTAGTCGCCAGGCAGGTGAGAGAAAGAGGAGCCGTAGTTGTTATATTCGGAGAGGTTGAGCGAGCCGTCGGCGTTGACGCCTTCAATCCACATGACGTGGCCGACGCTACCGCCGTTATCGACGGCGACGGTGAAGGGGGCGGGGTTGCGGTCGACGACGTAGCCACGAGCGACAGCGGCTTCGTCCCACATGTTGGCGTTGCCCCAGTAAGAGATGTCGACGCCCCAGTGTTCGGTGGCTTTATAAGCGGCGTAGTGGACGCATTGGCAGACGTAGCCCCAGGCGTCCCACCAGCGAAGGTTGTTGGCGGGGCATTGACCTTGGTAGGGGTAAGTGTTGACGCCGAGAGCGGCGACGCCGGAGCCGTTGCGGGCGGCGACTTCTTCGGCGATTTTTTGTTCCTTTTCCTTGCGGGCGGCTTCGGCTTCTTCGGTGTAAGCTTCGGCGTTGTTGCGGTATTGTTCCATGAGGCGGTTTTGTTCGGCGCGGCGTTGTTTGATGATGTCGCGCTGGTTGTTTTGGTCAACCAGGAGGCGGTCAACTTCGGCTTTTTGGCCTTCGAGCTCTTCTTTAACGGCCTTGACGTTTTTGGCGGAGAGGTTGATTTGTTGTTTGATGGTTTCGGCGCGGGTTTGGCGTTCGGCGAGGTCGGAAATGGAACTAGAGCCGGCGAGAATCATGATGGTTTCTGGCTCGGCGTCAAAATAATTATCGACGAGAAGTGAGGCGAGGGCAGATTTTTGGATTTCTAGTTTTTCTTCGTTGGTTTTGATTTTAAGAGCGAGGTCGGCGGCGATGGCTTCGTTGCTGGCGATTTTGGCTTCGATGGCGTAGATTTCTAGCTCGATGCCTTGAATGACTTGTTCGAGAGATTCGGCGGCGCTACTGGCCTCGGCGGCTCTTTGGCGAGCTTCGGCTTCACGAGCGGCGGCGGCTTGACATTCTTCGGAGTTACAAAGAGCGGAGGCGCGGAGAGATTGGCTGCTCAAAACGAGCAAAGAAGAAACCAGTGTGACCACGAAAGCGACTACAATGATTTTGAGTCTTCTAAGCATTACCATGTTTATATTATAGCACTATTTGGAGGGATTGCGCAAGTATTTCTGGATGGCGAGGCGCGCAGAGATGGTGCCGATGAGGCCGCCAGCGAGAACCATGGCGAGAATGACGAGGACGATTTTGTTGGAGTTTAAGATGTTGGAGACGGTGGAAACGTTGATGCCGTAATTTAAGAGGCGCGGTTCAAGAAAACGGAAGCCAAGGTAGCTGAGGCCGGAGGCGAGAAGGCCGGAGACGATGCCGGAGAGTTGGGCTTCAACGAGGAAGGGGCCGCGGATGAAATGGCGGTCGGCGCCGACGAGTTTTTCCATGTAGATTTCTTCGCGGCGGGAGAAGATGGCCATGCGGATGGTGTTGAAGATGACGAGGATGGAGATGACAATGAAGACGGCGGAGAGGGCGATGCCACCGGTGGTGGCGATGTTGGACCAGCGGGTGATGGTGGCGATTTCGGTTTTGTTGACGTCGTAAGTGGGTTCTTCGGTTTCGTCAAGGTTTTTGACGAAGTTGATGTCTGACGCGACGATGTTTTTGATGGAGTCGAGGTTTTCGGTGTCGTAGACTTTGAGGCGCATGGTGGACTGCATGGTGGAAATCATGGTGGAGCGCATGTCCATGTCGGGGTCTTCGAGGGTTTCGATGAGAAGGGTGTTGTCTTTGTTTTCTTCAAGGAAGTTGGCGTATTCTTCTTCGGACGTGCGGACTTCGGCGGATTTGACGTTGGGGTCGTTCATCATGACTTCCTTAAGGACTTCGAGAGTTTCCTTGCCGGTGCCGGGTTTGAAGAAGAGGGTGATGTCGATTTTGTCGCGCATGGTGGTGGCGGTTTCGGAAAGGACGACGGTGGCGACGAGGGTGATGGAGAGGACGAGGAGGGTGATGGCCATGACGAGGGTGGCGGCGGTGGAGAGCCAGATGTTGCGGCCGAAGTTGATGGCGCCATATTTAACGATGCGGCGGGCGGAGCGGAGTTTTTTGGTGCGGCCGTTTTTAGTGAGGGTCTTTAGGTTTTTCTTAGTGGCTTGTTTGGTGGCGGAGTTTTTCATGGTTAGACGACGCCTTTCCGGGGAGTTTTAGGTTTTTTGGCGGCGGATTTTTTGGCGGTTTTGGGCGCGGAAGAGATGGCGAAGCCGGGGGATTTCGGGGAGTTGTCGATGAGGATTTCGGGCTCGCCGTCGAGCTTGTAGATGCCATGGGTCTTTTGGTCGGCGACGACGCGGCCGTTTTTTAGCGTGACGACGCGTTTGTCGAGATTGTTGACGATGGTTTCGTCGTGAGTGGTGACGAGGACGGTGGTGCCGAAGTCGTTGATTTTTTGAAGCAGGGTGATGATTTCGGTGCGGGTGAGCTTGTCGAGGTTGCCGGTCGGCTCGTCGGCGATGAGGATTTTGGGTTGACGGGCGACGGAGCGGGCGATGGAAACGCGTTGTTGCTGACCGCCGGAGAGTTGGGCCGGGAATTTGTTGGCTTGGTCAAGGAGGCCGACGAGTTCGAGAACTTTCGGGACGGTGTGTTTGATTTCGCGGGTGGACATGCCGGCGATTTCGAGAGCGAAGGCGACGTTTTCGTAAACGGTTCTTCGGGGTAGGAGTTTGAAATCTTGGAAGACGACGCCGAGCCTTCTGCGGTAATGTGGAATGTGGCGGCGCTTGATGTAGTCGAGGTCGATGCCGCCGATGATGATTTTGCCGGAGTTGGGGTCTTCTTCCTTGGTAATCATTTTCATTAAGGTGGATTTGCCGGCGCCGGATTTACCGACGAGGAAGACGAATTCGTTGGGTTCAATATGCAAGGACACGTCGTCAAGGGCGGGGCGTTTGTCGCCAGGATAGATTTTCGTGACGTGGTCAAGCAGAATCATATTATAATAATAGCATAAGCTCGACTATTGTTCAAGAAAACTGTCAATGAATGGCATGAGATTGCCGTCTAAAACGGCGTCGGTGTCGGTTTCTTCGTGTTTAGTGCGGGTGTCTTTTACGAGTTTATAAGGCTGTAAAACGTAATTTCTAATTTGTTGGCCCCATTTGGCGGATTCGCCGGCGCGGAGTTTGTCGATTGACTCGGCTTGTTGCTCTTGTTTCATTTGGGCGAGTTTGCCGCGAAGGATTTCCATGGCTTTTTCTTTGTTTTGGAGCTGAGAGCGTTCGTTTTGAATGGCGACGACGGTGCCGGTCGGGAGGTGGGTGATGCGGACGGCGGAGTTGGTGGTGTTGACGGATTGGCCGCCGTGGCCGCCGGAGTGGTAGACGTCGATGCGGAGATCTTTTTCGTCGATTTTAATGGTGCCGTCGGACTTAATAATGGGGAGGATTTCCACGAGAGCGAAGGAAGTTTGGCGGAGGTTGTCGGCGTTGAAGGGTGAGAGGCGGACGAGGCGGTGGACACCGTGTTCGGATTTTAGCGTGCCATAGGCGTTTAAGCCGGTGATTTCGTAGACGGCGGTTTTGATGCCGGCTTCTTCGCCGGCGACGCGCTCGATGAGGGTGGCTTTGAAATTGTTACGTTCAAAGAATCTTAAGTACATGCGTTCGAGCATAGACGCCCAGTCCATAGCTTCGGTGCCACCAACGCCAGCGGTGATGCGAAGAATGGCGCCAGCGTGGTCAAATTCACCGGTGAAGCGGAGGGCTTTTTTGAGCTCGGCGTAAGTGTTTGACATGGCGGAAAGCTGTTCGGAGATTTCAGTTTTGAGGTCTTCCCCGCCGAGTTCAATGAGGCCTTCAAGGTCGTCGAGCTGGGATTTGAGAAGAGTCCAGGGTTCGATCTCGGCGGAAAGATGGGCGAAGTCTTCGTTTTTGCGCTTGGCGTTTTCGGGGTTGTTCCAGAGTTCGGGTTCGGCGATTTCGCGTTCGAGAGTTTTAAGCTCGGCGGTTTTGGCGTCAAGATCGAGTTTCGTCCAGGAGTCTTGGACGTCGGTAGAGAGTTTTTGAAGTTTTTTCTTAAGTTCGTCCATGGTTAAAGTGAGTTTACAAGTTTTTTGAACTGGTCGCCGCGATCTTTGTAGCTTTTGAACATGTCAAAGGAGCTGGCGCAGGGGGAGAGTAGAACGACGGGATTTTTGACTTCTGGTTTTTTGTCGATGAGGCAGGTGTCGGTGTTTTCTTCCTCTTGTTTCAGTTTGGCTTCGGCGAGGCGTTGAGTGGTTTTGACGGCGAGTTCGAAGTCGGTGCCGCAGTCGATGAATTTTTCCGGGTCTTCGCCGTCTTTGAGTTTGGCGGCGGTTTCGCCGATGAGGACGGCTTTGATTAAATTGTGGTTGTCAAAAATCATGCGTTTGACTTCCGTGAGGTCGAAGCCTTTGTCTTTGCCGCCGGCGATGAGGACGAAGGGGGTGTCCGGAAAGGCGGAGAGGCAGGCGCGGAGAGCGGGGGAGACAGTAGAGAAAGAGTCGTCGTAGTATTTGATGCCGCCAAGCTCGCGGACGAGTTCGATGTGGTGCGGGAGGGCCTTGAAGTTATGGAGGGCTTGTTTGATTTCTGATTCGTGGGCGGCGAGGAAGTCGGCGAGTTTTAGGTTTTTTTCGGTGCGCTTAAAGAAGGCGAAGGCGGCGAGGAGGGCGGCTTCGGCGTCTTCGCGGTTGTGGGCGCCGGGGACTTGTAAATTGTCAAGAAGTTGGTCGATTTTTGCGCGAATCGCTTCCGTGCTCGCTTCGTCGCTGGAACAGGGGTAGAAGAGTTTTTGAGCCTTAGAATGATTGGCGAGAGAAACGGTGTCCTGGTTGTCTTTGAAGTAGATGCAGAAGTCGTCGGCGGTTTGGAAGTTGACAATGTTTTGTTTGGCCTGTAAATATTCGGCGTAGGACGTGTGAACGTCGAGGTGGTCGGGTTCCAAGCGGAGGATGACGGAGACGGCGGGCGACATGTCCATGTCCCAAAGTTGGAAGCTAGACATTTCATAGACGACGACGTCATTAGGGGTTAAATTTGGTAATTCATCTAGTGCTGGAATGCCGATGTTGCCGACGAGGTAAACGTGCGGTTTGCTTGCGGTCGGAGACGCTTTCGCGGAGGCGCGTTCCTCGCGCCCGTCGTCACGGGGCTCGGCCGCTAATCCTCGGTCGTGACCTCCGGACCCTCCGCGAGAAGCGCCATCCTCCCCGCAAACCGATAATAAACTCTGTATCATCGTGCAGGTGGTGCCTTTGCCTTTGGTGCCGGTGATGCCGATAATCGGGCAGGGGCAGTGGTGGAAGAAGTATTTAGTGCAGCTGGTGATTTTTTCTTTCGGAGCGTCGATGAATTTGGGTGGGATGCTAGGTGTTCGGAAGATGAGGTCGTAGTCAGAGTAATCTTTAAAGAGGAGTTCTTCTTTGTCGAACTTATCAAGAATGTCGATGGAGGTGTGTTCGTAAACGGCTGGGTCGTGCTTGAAGTAGTTTTCGACGCTCTTACCTTCGACGCCGTAGCCCAAAATGAGAATATTCATATGTATAGTATAACATAGAAATGGCTAAGAGTTTTTCTTGCGGGCTTTTTTGTATTTCTTGGAGGCGTGACGGAGGCGGAATTGGCGGGTGAGAAAGACGATGACGATGAGGAGGAAGATGCCGGCGACGGCGCCGAGAATGTATTTGATGTAGGGGAGGTACCAGCCGTAAACGGCGTTGGAGAAGGCGAGGGCGACGATGGCGACGACGAAGAAAATGGAGAGCCCGAAGAAGCGGTGAGAAATGGTGTCTAATTCGTTTTCGCGAGCGCGTTCTTTGAAATCTTCATATTCCTTGGAGCCATCAACGTTTCTGGAGATGATTTTTTGTTCTTCGGGAAGGGGAGTATCAGAGGTTTTGACGCGGCCTTCGGTGGCTTCGGGATAGATGTTTGCGCGAGGTTTCATAGTTAAAGTTTAGCATAAAAATGATGAAAAAGGGAGCGCGGAGGCTCCCGTTTTTCTGGTTTTTGATTGATTACGCGAGCAATTTGCCGATGACGAAGTTGACGATGGCATAAGCGAGAATGGCGATGGCGAGACCGACGATACCGTAAAGAATCGTATTTTTGGCCTTGGTGACCGCCGCGGAGTCGCCGCCGGAAGTGGTGTATTGGACGCCACCGATGATAACCATGACGACGGCGAGAAGGCCGATGATGTAAAGGATGGCGTTGATGATGTTTTTAACGGTGACGTTGATGTCTTCAGGGCCACCGGTGTTGGAGGCGCAGATGCCTTTTTCAGCTTCGGAACAATCGTCGCTGGCTACATATTTGCCAGTGGCGTCTTTCTCGCAGGTACAGGCGGCGTAGGCGGGTTGATAGGCGAAAATGGCGCCTAGCCCAGCGAACATAGCGACGAGCGCCAAGGCGATGGATTTAAGTTTGATGTGTTTAAGCATAGAGCTCCTCCTTTGTTTTGGTTGACCTCGTGGCGCGAGGTTTTAATAGGAGTCACAAGTTCATACTAAAATTGGCACCACGAGGTGCACTAGTAACCGAATACTTACCGACAACAGCGATAGGCGTCGATTGACTGCCTCATGGCGCCAACTTTACGTCTATACGCTGTGGACGGATTTTGTTGAATCCATATCTAATGTGCGGTAAGTTTGGTAGCCCAAACAAATTCGATAACTAGTGCAGTTTTATTGTATCACGTTCAAAACGCCTATGCAATAATAAAATGGTGGGATTTTAGAGTTTGAGGCGGAGGGCGAGGTCGTTAATGAGAGCCTTGTCGCAGGAGCCGACGGCGGTGAAGGAGGAGATGCCGGAGGAGATGAGCTCGCGGGCGAGTTCGATGATTTCGGTTTTATCGACAGTGCGGACGATGTCGGGAACGCGGTAGTAATCTTCGACTTCGTCGGCCTTGAAATATTCTTCGGCGTAAAAGTCGGCGAGTTGGCCGACGGTTTGGGCGGCCATCTGGAAGCGGCCGAGGGTGTAGCTCTTGGCGGCTTCGAGGTCGGCGTCGTCAATGTCGCCGTTTAAGACTTTGGCGAGTTCTTCGCGGATGAGGTCAAAGAGGGCGATGGCGTTTTCTTCGTCAACTTCGCCGTCAAAGTCCCAGGAGGATTTGGATTCGTCAAGGTTGAGAGAACTGCCCATGCCATAAACAAGGCCGCGACGACGGGCTTCGCCGAAGATGCGGGAGGACATGGTGCCGGTTAAAATGTGGTTAAGACAAGACATGGCGATAGTGCAGGCGGAGTCAAAGCGGCGGGGGGTGACGAAAGAAAAGCCGAAGGTGAGGTTGGATGCGTCTTTGCGGCGGATGAGGATGGGGTCGGAGCCATGGAGTTCGTCGAGCGGGACGTCGAGCCGTTCTCCTTCCTTCAAATCCCAAGAGTTGAGCATTTTGATGAGTTTGTGGCGGCGACGGAAGCCGAGGTTGCCGGAGATGACGAAGCGCATGTTGTTGGCGGTGTGGGTGCGGCGGTAGTGCTCGCGGATGTCTTTGAGTTCAATGTTTGGCAGGGTGCGGACACGCTCGGCGAGGTTTTGGACGTTTTCGCCGATGGACTGTTGAAGGCGGGGCCAGAGGAGGCGGTTGTAATCGTTCATGTAGCCGGTGAGTTCGGATTTGACGTTGCCCTTTTCGGCGGCGAGTTCGGCGTCGTTGAAGCGGGGTTCGGTGAGGGCGAGGCGTTTAAGGTCAAGAATGCGGTCCCACTCAAAGTCGGCGCACTCGGTTTCGTAGCAGATGGAGAGGTCGGAAGTCCAGGCGTTGTGATAGGCGCCGTTTTTGGTGAATTCGGATTCGTAGGCGGATTCGGATTTATATTTGCTGTTGGCGCCGAAGCTTAAATGTTCAACGACGTGGGCGATTTCGTAAAGTTCGGGTTTTTTAGAGTAGCGAAGCCCCCCGCGGAATCCGACGCGGGTGGCCATGACGCTGGCGCCAGGGATGTTGATAAGAAGACCCTTGGCGCCACTGCGTAATCTTACCTCCTCTACGTAATGACGCACTTGACTGGCTCCTAGCGACGCTTTTTATTTTGGCGTTGTTGTTTACGTTTCTTTTTATTTTTGTTGCGCTTGGTATTGGCGTTGGTATTGGCGCCTTTGGGCTTTTTGGTCCCTTCTTCTTTTTTGAATTCTTTGTCGAGGTTTTTGTCGCCGGCGGAGATTTCGTTGACGCCTTTTTCGGTGGCAGTTTCGGCCATCTTGGTGAGTTCGCTGTCGTATTCTTCGTCGTTGTTTTCGGGGAGGTTGGCGTCTTGCTTGGTGAGGTTTAAGAGAACTTTAAGGACTTCTTCGCGGAGGTTGCGCTCAAGGTTGTCGAAAAGTTTTTGCGATTCGGAGCGATATTCAACGAGCGGGTCGCGCTGACCGACGGAGCGCCAATGGATGCCTTCGCGGAGGTGTTGCATGTTTTCGAGGTGTTGCATCCAGAGGGCGTCAAGAACTTTGAGGTAAACTTCGCGTTCGACTTTGCGCATAATGTCGGCACCGATTTCCTCTTCTTTGAGGGCGTAGGCTTCTTCGACGGCGATGCGGGCAAGGTGGGCGCGGTCTTTTTCTTTGCGGAGTTTGCCGATTTCGTCAATCAGGTCTTCGTCGAGAGTGTTGAAGATGCTGTGGAATTCTGCGTTGAATTTTTTGTTGATGCGGGAAGAGTCGCGGGTGAGGAATTCGGCTTCGTCGCGGACGAGGCGCATGATTTCCGGGCGGATGTCGGCGCCTTCAAGAATTTGGCGGCGCATGGAGTAGACGACTTTGCGGTGGCGGTTGATGACGTTGTCGTATTGGACGACGTTTTTGCGGGAGTCGAAGTTGAAGCCTTCGATTTTCTTTTGGGCGTTTTCGAGGGTTTTGGAAATAGATTTGGTTTGGATCGGGGTGTTTTCGTCGACGCCGAGGCGGGACATTAACATCGCGACGCGGTCGCCTTGGAAGATGCGCATGAGGTCGTCTTCGCAAGAAACGAAGAATTGGGTGGTACCGGGGTCGCCCTGACGGCCACCACGGCCACGGAGCTGGTTGTCAACACGGCGAGAGTCATGACGAGCGGAGCCGATGACGACGAGGCCGCCGAGTTCTTTGACGCCCGGCCCAAGCTTAATGTCGGTACCACGGCCAGCCATGTTGGTAGCGAGGGTCAGGGATCTTCTGCCCTGGAGCAGTGTTTCGCCGATGATGAGTGACGCAAGACCGATCACAACAATGCCGGTGCCGGCATTGATGTCAGCGGATTTCTGGAGCTGTCCGGCAACAGCACCGGACAGTGCCGTCATGCAGTTTGACAGGAACAGGCCGATCATGATCATCCTGCGCGGGTCGATCGAAGATGTTGAGACCATGTCGCGGTTATCACCGGCAGCCCTGATCGAGAGTCCGAGCCTTGTGGAAAGGAACCATCTCATGGTGCCCATACACGCGAAGGTGATCAGTGCGGACAGCAGGATCGCGTACCAGCTTCCGCCGATCCCCGTGGAACGGAATATGGTAAATATTGTTTCGCTTTTCAGCAGACTGACACTGCTGCTCCATCCCATGACCATCAGATTGACAGTATAAAGGCCTGTGTTTGTGATGATACCTGCGATAATGGAAGGAACACCCATTCTCGTCTGAAGGAATGCTGTCACAAGACCGGCGCATCCGCCGCTGAGGATTGCAATGAGAATTCCCGCAATGGGATGTCCCTTGGCAGCCATGGATACCGATACTGCCATTCCCAGCACAAAACATCCGTCCGTCGAAGAGATGGTAAGATTATGACAGCATGGTGTTTGGC
>CAYODV010000012.1:0-17906 GCA_964402915.1 uncultured Candidatus Saccharibacteria bacterium | reverse complement strand
TAGGGGGCTTTTTTGATGCTTATGTTTGTCAACCTGGAGGGGCGGCAGTATAATGGGGTGATAAAGAAAGGAGGTAAGAATGAATGAGTACCAAGACCGGGCCGCGAAATACGACCTGTTTAAGGCAACGGGGGATTATAATACCGTGGCGTTCGTGGAGAAGGTTTTGGGGCTCGTGGGGGAGGCCGGAGAGACGGCAGACAAGGTCAAGAAGATTCTCCGAGATAAGGATGGGGTAATCGCCGAGCCGGACAAGCTGGAGGTTACGAAGGAGCTTGGGGATGTGTTGTGGTATGTTGCGAGTATTGCAAGGTATTTGGGCGTGCCGCTGGAGGAGGTCGCGAGGCTGAATCTGGAGAAATTAGAGGACAGATATAAAAGAAATCTAATTCATGGACAAGGAGATAATAGATAATGTTTTTTAGAATTCCATTTTGGGCAGTGAGAGTATTCTTTGTGCCGTCGACGCGCCAGACGATTGTTTGGGCTTAGCGTTTATATTCCTTTTGGCAAAAAGGGCAAAAAAGACTCTCTGAAGAGACTTCGAGGCAGGTGGAGCCGCAGACTTTACAGAGGGTTTTTTGATGAACCCAGTCGCGGTAGGTGTTGAGTTCGGTTTCAGCGAGGTCTTCGTCGAAGGGGACGGAGTGGGTTTTACAGAGTTCGCGAGTTTTTTCCCAAGCGTCGCGTTCGATTTTGAGGCGTTCGAGGGACTTTTTGTAAGAGAAGTGGCCGAGGAGGGCGTGAGCGAGTTCGTGGAGTAGGAGGAGGCGGAAGTTGTTGTTGGCCTCTAGATAATAAATTGAGGTTTTGGGGCGAAAGAGGAATTTGCGGCCGGGGCGGAAAGTGAAGTCTGGGTAAGTTTTTTTGAGAGATTCGAGGAAGGCGAGGTTTTTACTTGAGAGAAGGGAGGGCTCGGTGGGGGCGCGAGGGGGAGTTTTTTGATGGCGGATGTTGTCGGAGTAAATAGAAGCGGGCATGGGTTATTTTTGGTAGTTTTGTTTGGCGTAGAGGTAGGCGCCGTAGATGGTGGAGTCGGTGGGGCGGCGAGCTTTTTTGAGTTTTAGGAGTTTGGCGGAGGTTTCGGCGCGAAGTTTTGCGAGGAGAGGTTTTTTGAATTTTCTGAAGAGGAAGGCGAGAGGGCCGCCGATGATGAGGGTTTCGGGGGACTCTTGGTCGATGATGTCGAGGAGGCCGAGAGAGAGGCGGGTGAGGAGGTCTTCTAGTGATACGTCGTCGAGGACGAGGTTTTTGATAGAGGGGACTTGATAGGCTTCGATGAGGGCTTTGGCGGAGGCGAGATCTTCCCATTCTTTGGTGGTGTTTTTGAAGGTGTATTTGACGTGGCCGGGTTCGAAGGTGTCGGAGGATTTGAGCAGGTGGCCGTCCTTGGCGAGGCCACCGCCGATGCCGGTGGAGAAGGTGAGGTAAACGGATTTGCCGGATTTGCGGCCGAGGCGGGTGGTTTCGTAAAGAGTAGCTAAATTGGCATCGTTGGCGAAGAAAATTTTAGCGTCGAATAAATTTTTTATAGGGGCGATGAGGTCGATGTGCGGCCAGTCGAGGTTGCCGAACTTGAATGAGCAACTGTTTGGCTCAATTTTGACGACGCCGGGGATGGCAACGGTGATGACGCGGACGTGGCGACGACAGAAGGCGTGGGGGAGGAAATTGGCGAGGTGGGTATGGAGGGATTTAGTGAAGGCGGCGGGAGAGGGGTCGGTGGGAAATTTGAGGCGTTTTAGACAGAGGCCGTGAGGAGAGAAGAGCGCGAGGAGGGTTTTGGTGCCCCCGATGTCAATTGCTAGAAACATAATATAAGTATATCATATGCTTTACTTTTGGGGCGGAGTTTGGTAGAATAGAAAGATATTTTAGGGTTGATTTTGTTAGCCCTGAAGGAAGGAATAATAACGTAATATGGCAAGTGCCAAAAAAGTAAGTTTTGATGAGCTTCTCGCTGAAAATGAAGAGCTCGCTAAAAAAACTGCCGTGGGCGATACCCTTACCGGTATTGTAACCTCGGTCAAAAAACATGAAATTTTAATCGATCTTGGGATTCAGGGAACTGGTCTTGTGTCGAGGAAAGAAGCTTCGTTTGCTCGCAATTTGAAGGTGGGTGATGAAGTGACGGCTTCGGTGGTGGATGCCGAGATGCCGGACGGAACGGTGTTGCTTTCGCTCCGTAAGGCCGTGAAAGATAAAGGCTGGGATGAAATCCAGGTGAAGTTTGATAACGCAGAGATTGTCGAAGTGCAACCGTTTGATGCTAACAGAGGCGGATTGCTCGTGGAGTACGAAGGTATTCGCGGGTTCTTGCCGGTGTCGCAGCTTTCGGCGGAACACTATCCGCGCGTGGGTTCGGCCGACAAAGATGAGATTCTGCAACGCTTGAACTCTTTGGTGGGACAGAGCATTAAGGTGCGGATTCTCGACGCTAATAAGAAAGAGAATAAGTTGATTTTCTCCGAGAAGGAAGCGATTAAAGACGGCTTGGCCGCTAGGTTTGCCGAGTTGTCGGTTGGTGATGTCGTGAAGGGCATCGTGACTGGCGTGGTGGACTTTGGCGTGTTCGTCAATGTGGACGGAATTGAAGGTTTGATTCATATTTCCGAGATTTCTTGGGAGAGAGTGAACAATCCAGCAGATTACGTCAAGGTGGGCGATACCGTCGAAGCGAAGATTATTGCGATTGATAAGGAGCGCTTGAGCCTTTCCATGAAGCAACTCGTGGAAGACCCGTGGCTTTCCGAAGTTGAAGGCTTGAAGAAGGGTGCGAAGGTTGAGGGAACCGTGACGCGGATTACGCCGTTTGGTGCGTTCGTGCAAATTTCTCCGGCCGTGGAAGCGCTCGTCCATGTTTCTGAACTCGGTGAGGGTTCGGATGTGGATCCAGAGAAGGTCTTTACGTTGAATGAGCGTAAGAGCTTCAAGGTGCTTGACATCGATAAAGAGGGCCGCAAGATTTCTCTGTCGATTGCGAAATAACAGACTGATTCTGTAAGAAAATCCCCCTTGAAAGAGGGGGATTTTTGAGGTATAATGAGAGGCGTACTTTAATAGCCTTTTATAAGGGTCCCGGGTAGCTCAATGGTGGAGCAAGAAGCTGTTAACTTCGAGGTTGCTGGTTCGAGCCCAGTCCCGGGAGCCATATAAAGGGCTATTTTGCTTAAATCTTGGCAGAAGTTAAGGTTTGTGGTAAAATGAGAAGATAATTATAAAGAAAGGAGCGTTTTTGATGGCAGAGGTAGAGACCAAGGTGATTCAGATTGCGGGTTCGATTACTGTTGATGAGCTGGCGAAAGCGCTCGGACTTTCGGTGACGAGCTTGATTGGCGAGTTGTTTAAGGAGGGGATTGTGGCGACGATTAATCAGAGGTTGGACTTTGATACGGCGTCGCTGATTTTGGATGAACTTGAGATTAAGGGGGTGAAGCTGGAGAAGAAGAATACGGCGACGCAGACCTCGGAGCATAGGCGGGAGCTTTCGAACAAGGCGGTGTCGAGGCCGCCGGTGGTGGCGGTGATGGGGCACGTTGACCACGGGAAGACGACGCTCCTAGATACTTTGTTCCATAAGAAGACCGTGGAGGGGGAAGCGGGGGGAATTACGCAACATATTTCGGCGTATCAGCTGGAGTATGAGGGGCGGAAGATTACGTTCCTTGACACGCCGGGGCATGAGGCTTTTGCGGCGATTCGCCAGCACGGGGCGATGTTGACTGATATTGTGATTATTGTGGTGGCGGCGGATGATGGGGTGAAGCCGCAGACGGTGGAGGCGATTAAGTTTGCGCAGGGGGCGAATGCGAAGATTATTGTGGCGATTAACAAGATTGACCGCGAGGGGGCAGATATTCCGCGGACGATGGCGGATTTGAGCCAACATGGATTACAGCCGGAAGAGTGGGGCGGAGATATTACGATGGTGCCGATTTCGGCGAAGCGGGGAGATAATCTTGAGAAGCTGCTGGACATGGTGCTTTTGACGAGCGATATTGAGGAGTTGAAAGCGGACGTGGAAATTCCGAGCGAAGGTTTGGTGATTGAGAGCCATATGGAGATGGGGAAGGGTTCGGTGGTGAATTTGCTGGTGACGGGCGGGGAACTAAAAACCGGCGAGTTTATTGTGGCGGGGACGACGTACGGAAAGGTGCGGACGATGCTAGACTTCCGTGGGAAGCCGAAAGGGAAGGCGACGCCTTCGACGCCGGTGACGGTGACGGGCTTTAAGGAGTTGCCGAACTTTGGTGATTCATTTGTGGAAGTGAAAGATGAGAAGACGGCGCGGAAGATGGCGCTACTTAATGCGCAGGCGCAGCAGAATGCTAATGCGAGTGCTAATGTGACATCGACGGATTTGCTCCGAATGATGAACGTGGCGGACAATTCAAAGGTGTTCAATGTGATTATTAAAGGTGATGTTTTGGGTTCGGTGACGTCGGTTGTGGATTCGCTGAAGATGATTGATACAAAGGGGGAGATTACGTTGAATATTGTGGCGACTGGCGTGGGCGACGTGACGGAAAATGATGTGTATATGGCCGAAGGCGGGGAGACGGTGATTTATGGGTTTAATGTGAGCGTGCCGACGAATATTGCAAAGATGGCGGCGAGAGATAAGGTGAAGATCAAAACCTACCGAGTGATTTATGAACTCCTAGATGATGCGAAGAGCGAGATGGAAGAGCTGTTGCCGGCGGAGATTGTGGAGGAAGAGAAAGGTGAAATGAAGGTGCTGGGTGTGTTTAGGACGGAGAGAACTTCGATTATTGCGGGTGGCGAAGTGCTGAAAGGTGAAGTGAAGCCGGGGATGCTGGCGCGCGTGATGCATGGCAAGGAGCTGGTGGGTGAAGTGGAGGTGGAGAGCGTGCAGAAAGAGAAGATGACGGTGCCGTCCCTAGCTGCGGGGGAGACTGGTGGGATTGCTTTGAAACTAGAGAAGAGATTGGCGGTCGAAGTGAACGACCGGCTGAAGTTCTTTACGCGGGAAGCGCGCAAGAAGAAGCTATAAAAAATAAAAGGAGGTAAGGTATGGAATTCGATGAGAAATTCTTAAGAGAGGTGGGACTTTCAGTGATGCCGGAAGCGCAGAAACAGGCGTTTTTGGACTATGCGAAGTTTGAGCTTGAGGTGAGAGTGGGTGAAGAGATTGCGGCGGGGATGACAGAGGAGAAGATGCGGGAGTTTGAGGCGGCGAAGACGGATGAAGAAGCGGAGAAGTGGCTGAACGAGAATAAGCCGAATTATCGCGAGATTATTGAGAAGACGATTAAAGAGTTTAAGGAAGAGATTTCTAGAAACCGCGAGCAGATTTTAGCGTAGGCCGTTGAGGAAGGATCTAGCGTCCATAGGTTTGCGTGAGAGTGGCTGAAGACGGTCGATGACGACGTAGTTAGAGTCGGCGCATTTGATGAACAAATTTTTTGTGGGTTCGGGGCAGGAGGTTTCGATGTGAGCGGCGAGAATGATGACGTCTTGGTTAAAAAAGTTGTACTTTGGCTTTGGGAAGCCTTGATAGGCGATGATTTTTCTGAGGGTTTGGTCGGCGGAGTCGATTTCTGGAGTGAGGAAAGACATAGATTTGTCGAGTTTGCTAGTGAAGGTGGCGGCGGAGTCGTCCTGGAGGTGGTAATTTGGGAAAAGATTTTGTTCAGGCGAGGCGTGATAAGCTAGGAAGTTGGGAAAATTGTTGACCAGCCAGGTGGCGCCGGCGGTGGCGAGTTGGCGGTAGATTGCGGTTTTGTCGAGCGGGAGGCCGGTAAGGGTTTCTTGGTGATAAATGGGGCCAGCGTCCATCGCTTTTACGAGTTTCATGATGGAGATGGAGAAGTCGGTGTCGCCGTTTAAGATGGCGGATTCGATGGGGGAGGCGCCACGGTATTTGGGGAGAAGGGAAGGGTGGAGGTTTAAGATGCCTTCGGGTTCAAAGAGGTCGAGAACGTCGGGTTTGATGAGGACGCCGAAGGAGGCGAGGATGCCGAGGGCGTCGGGGTGTGCTTGTTTGAGGCGTTTGACGGTTTCGAGGTCGTCTTTGGTTTTGGCGTGGAAGAGAAGGTTTGTGGCGGGTTTTAGGACGTCCAGAGCGAAGTCGGCGAGGGGGCCGTTGCCAAAAAAGATGATGTCGGGTTTATTCATCTTCGCCCCAAAGCTCTTTGTTGCCTTTGATTTCGGTTGAGTAGTCGATAGGCTCGATGTCGCCCTTGTCGTTCATGCGGAAGAAAGCCTTTTCGTCGTTTTTGATGTGGTCGATGAAAAGGATGCCGTCGAGATGGTCGATTTCGTGGAGGAAAGTGCGGGCGAGGGAGCCTTCGGCTTTGACACGGACGGGGGTGCCGTCTTCAAGGAGGGCTTTGATTTTAACTTTAGTGGGGCGTTCGACGAGGCCGTAGATGGCGGGGACGGAAAGGCAGCCTTCGTAGTCTTTTTCGAGTTTGCCGTCGGTTTTGATGATTTCTGGGTCGATGAAGGCGGTGAAGTTTAAGTTTTTCTTGTCGTCGAGGTCGTCACGGACGATGATGATGCGGCGGTCGAAGCCGAGTTGGGGGGCGGCCATGGCGGCGGAGAGTTCAAAGGGGTGAGATTTTTCCCAAGCGATGGAAGCCTCGCGCATTTTGGCGATGATGTCGGAGATTTCGGGAGTGATTTTATTGACCTTGCGGCATTTTTGACGAAGGCGCGGGTCGGGGGTCGTGATGATTTCCATATAATATATATTATAGCATATTTTATAGTAAAGAGGGGGGGTCTAGGGTTATTTTTGCGTCGAGGCTAGTTAATAGTTGGGTTAAATCGTTACGACGGGTGCTTTTTAAGATGAGCTGCCAGGTGTAGCCGGAAGGGGTGCGTTCGTGGAAGGCGGGGATGGGCGGGGAGATTTTAATAGAGGTGAGGTGGGATTGAACAATTTTTTTGTTCAGGTCGCGGGCGAGAGTGCGGATTTTTTTGAGGGTGGTTTGTTCGGTTTTGTAGGTGACGGTGAGCTTGGCGAGGTAGGTGAAGGGCGGAAGTTTTCCGGTGCGACGTTTTTTAATGAGGTAGGTGTAGAAACCGAGGTAGTCTGACTGGAGAGCGAAGTTGATGAGGGGGGAGTTGGGTTGGTAGGTTTGGACTACGACGGAGGCGCGGTCGAGGTGGCCGCGGCCGACACGGCCGATGACTTGGGTGAGGAGTTCGAAGGTTTTTTCTTCGGCGGAGAAGTCGGGGAGAGAGAGGCCGGCGTCGGCCTGGACGATGGCGACGGTGGCGAGGTGGGGAAGGTCGAGGCCGCGGGAGACGGTTTGGGTGCCGATGAGGATTTGGATGTCGCCGGATTTGACGTCGTCATAGAGAGCGTCGAGAGAGTCGCCCTTTTTGTTGTCGGCGTCGAAGCGAGCGATTTTGACCTCTGGGAAGAGTTTTTTAAGTTCGGATTCGAGGAGTTTGGTGCCGAAACCTTTGTGGAGGATGCTGGGGTGGTGGCAGTCGGGGCAACTGGATGGGATGGTTTCTTGATGGCCGCAAGTGTGGCAGAGGAGTTGGTAACTGTCGGCGTGGAGGGTGAGGGGGAGGAAACAGTTGGGGCAGAGGGCTTGCCAGCCGCAGTTTTCGCAAAGGGTGAGTGGGGCGGAGCCGCGGCGGTTGTGGTAAATGAGGGTTTGGTGGCCGGCGGCGAGGTTTTCTTTGATGTGGGCGAGGAGAGGGTCGGAGAAGTAGCGGTTTTTGGAGAAAGACTCGCGTGAGGTGGAGTCGATGATTTGGATGCTGGGGGCGATGGCGGTGGATTTGGCCTTTTCGGTGAGGAGGACGAGGGAGTTTTTGTTTTTGGCGAGGAAGAAGTCGGAGACGAGGGGGGTGGCGGAGCCAAGGAGGCAAGTGATTTTGAGGGCGCTGGCGAGGAAGGAAGCGAGGCGGACGGCGGAGTATTTGGGGGTGTTTTCTTGGTAGTAGGCGGATTCGTGGGCTTCGTCGATGATGATGAGGCCGAGGTCTTTGACAGGGGCGAAGAGGGCGGAGCGGGGGCCGATGATGATTCGGGGCGTTTTTGAGGTTAAGATGGACTCCCAGGCGAGGTGGCGTTCGGCTTCGGTCTGTTTGGAGTGGAGGAGGGAGATGCGGTCGCCGAAGGTGGCGGAGAAGATTTGGACGAGCTGGGAGGTGAGGGCGATTTCGGGGACGAGGAGGATGACGGATCTGTCTTGTCTGAGGGTTTCGGAGGTGAGTTTGAGGTAGATGTTGGTTTTGCCGGAGCCGGTGATGCCGAAGAGGAGCTTGGTTGGGTTGGGGATGGAGTTGAGCTCAGATAAGGCTTTGAGTTGAGCCGAATTAAGAAGGAGCTCCTCAAAACCGTTCTTCTTCGTCTGGGAAAAATCAGTCGTGTTTTTCTCGACGACGGAAATATTGGCTCGCAATGCGCTTCGGGACACACCGGCCATCGATTGCTCGCCTTTTAGGTCGTCTCGAAAAACTCGTGATTTTTCTTTAATAGACTCAGAAGAAGGTTTTGAGTCGTTTCTTTTTCTACGGGACTTTTCAACTCCGACGGGGAGGAGGAGGGAGGCGGTAGCGGGGAGGGGGGAGAGGTAGTAGGAAGAGAGCCAGAGGGCGGCGGAGAGGAGGTGAGGAGGGAGGGGGGTGGAGTAAAGGAGTTTGGTGATGGGCTTGCAGGGGAAGTTTGGTTGTTTAACTTTTCTGAGGACGATGCCAGAGCAAGAGGTTTTGCCGAGGGGGATGGTGACGATGTGGCCGGGTTTAAGGTCAAGGTCGGACTTATAAGTTAGGGCGGTGGAGCCGTTTCGGAAAATCTTGGTTGGTATTACCTCATAGAACATACAGTTATTATAGCATGCGAATTTATGGGTAAATTCTCTATTGTAAAAAAAACTTTTCTACGCTATAATGGCTTAAGTATGAGAGAGGTAAGAATTAAATGTTAGATGTGTTTATTACTTCCAGAGTGAGGCGGAAGATTTTGGTGGTGTTTGCGAAGTATCCGGATTTTAAGACGCACGTCAGGGGGCTTTCAAAGCTGATTAAGGAAGACCCAGGGAATATTCAACGGGAGCTGAATAGGTTGGAGAAAGGGAAGTTTTTGGTGATGACGAAGAAGGGGAATACGAAGATTTATCAGACGAATAAGCAGTTTCCGATACTTAAAGAGTTGCAGAGCATGGTGATTAAAAGTCAGCAACTTTCCGCGAGTAATAAGCCTAATAAGACGATAGGATAAATGAGTAAGTTGTTTGATGAGCTCGTGAAGAAACGAGGGTTTTCTCAATCGTTTTTGGAGCCGAAGTATGAGGAGCTACCGAGTCCGTGGCTGTTGCCGGAGATGCGAGAGGCGGTGGGGCGGATTCGGGAGGCTGCGAAGAGGGGGGAGAGGGTGATGATTTATGGGGATTATGACGCGGATGGAGTGACGGCGACGACGGTGATGGGGGAGGCGCTGAGGCTGGCGGGGCTTAAAGAGGTGATGATGATGCTTCCGGACCGGTTTAAGGACGGGTATGGGATGAGTGAGAGGGTGGTGGAGCGAGCGAAAGAGGCGGGGGTGACGTTGGTAGTGACGGTGGATTGCGGAAGTGGGAACAAGGAGGTGGTGGCGAAGCTTGGTGAGGTGGGGGTGGACGTGATTGTGACGGACCACCATGAGTGTCCGGAGGAATTGCCGGCGGCGGTGGCGGTGGTGAATCCAAAGCGGAGAGATGTGGCGAAGTGTGTGCCGGAGTATGAGGAGCATTTGGACGAGTTGATGGAGCTACGAGATTTGGCGGGGGTGGGGGTGGCGTTTATGGTGGCGCGAGCGATGGTGGAGGAGGGGATGATTCCGGAGGGGCAAGAGAAGTGGATGTTAGATTTGGTGCTCGTGGGGACGATTTGTGATTCGATGCGGATGAGTGAGGTGAATCGGACGCTGTGCTATTATGGGGTGGTGGTGCTAGGGAAGACGCGGCGGGCGGGGCTGAGGGAGCTAATGAAGACGGCGAGCGTGAAGAAGATTGATGCGGAGTCGATTGGGTTTCAGATTGGGCCGAGGTTGAATGCGGCGGGGCGGATGGCGACGGCGGAGGCGGCGTTGAAGCTGCTGAATGCGCAGTCGCGACTAGAGGGGGCGAGGTGTGCGAGCGAGCTGGAGAAGTATAATTTGGAGCGGCGGAATCAGCAGACGGCGGCGATGAAGGAGTTTGCGGAGCGGGGGGTGCCGGATGATAAGGTGCTGGTGATGACGGGGGATTGGCACGAGGGGGTGTTGGGGATTATTGCGGGGAGGTTAGCGGAAGATTATGAGCGGCCGGCGTTTGTGCTGACGGAGGTGGAGCAGGGGGTGTTTAAGGGGTCGGGGCGAAGTTTTGGCGAGTTTAGTCTTGCGGAGGCGTTGAAGGCTTGCGGTGACGAGATTTTGGGAGGTGGTGGCCATGCTGGGGCGGCGGGGGTGAAGGTGGCGAAGGAGAAGCTGGAGGAATTTAGGCGGGCGGTGAATGAGTATTATAAGTCGCTGGGGCTAGTGAACCAAGAGAGGTTTTTGAAGCAGGCGGCGGATTTGGTGGTGAGGGAGTTGGGCGGGTTTACGCTAGATTTTATGACGGAGCTAGAGAAGCTGGAGCCGTTTGGGGTGGGGAACGAGATGCCGGTGTTTGAGCTTAGAGATGTACTGGTAGTGGATAAGAAGTTGATGGGGGTGGAAGGGAAGCATTTGAAACTGCTCGTGCGGGGGGGAGATGGGAAGATGTTGAAGCTTGTTGGGTTTGGGGTGCCGGAGGCGTGGCGAGAGGTGGAGATGGGGCAGCGGGTGGATGTGTTGGTGAATGTGGTGGAGGCAGAGTGGAACCGGTTGAAGAGTGTTGAGGGGAGGATTTTGGAGATAAGGGGTTGTTAAACTGGGGGGAATTTGGTATAATATAGGGCAATATGGCAATTAAAGTTACTAGAAAAGATCAGTCTGAGGCGAACGAGAACATTATTCGCCGGTTTAACCGCAAGGTTCTTCAGAGCGGCGTGATGCCGCAAGCGAAAGCGCAACTTCGTTTTTCCAAGCCGATTTCGAAGCGGGAACGCAGAGTGAAGGCTATCCTCAGAGAAGCTAGAAAAGCGGAAAAGACTGAAAAGATTAAGTTAGGCTTGAGATAGAAAACTACAAACCGTCCTTTTCTCGACGGGAGTCTCACCGCAATCGTAAAAAATAAGGCCAGAATGGTCTTATTTTTGTTAGTTGACCTTTAGGGCTTGCGGAACTTCCTGGTGCGTTGATTGGTCTTGTGGAAGAGTTTTTGTTCTAATCTTTTGGTTACTGTTTCTATTGTCCCTAACCCTGATACCTTGCTTATTTTAATCTTTTTCTTTTCTAACTCCCTTATAATGCCTTTAAGATTTTTTTCGACGATGTCGAAGCGCTTTTCGACGGCTTCACGGGTGTCGTCTTCGCGGCCGCGAGCCATGATGCGGACGAGAAGTTCGTCCTTTGGAACGTCGAGGATGACGGCTTGACTAATGTCGGAGGCGAGGTGCGTGGCGACCCATTTGGCTTGCCAAAGGTCACGCGGGAAGCCATCAAGGATGATGTCTTGACCGGAGTTGCGGATTGCTTGGATTTTTTCGTGCATGATTTTGACGACTTTTTCGTCCGGGACGAGCTCGCCTTTTTCGAGAATCTTGTCAAATTTTCCAGTGTCGCGGAGGACTTGGCCGACGGAGAGCCAGACGAGGCCATGTTTTTTGGCGAGGATTTGGCCTTGGGTGGATTTGCCGCTGCCGGCTAAGCCAAATAAAATAATCATGATTTTATTATATCACTTATGTTTGTATAAATAAATGGTTTTGGTTGAACATATATTATATATAGTATATAATATGTAGCAGTTATGGATGAACAAAAAATTAGTGCGATGCGCGAGGGTGGGAAGATTTTGGGGAATCTTTTGCGTGATTTAAAGAATTATGTGAAGCCGGGGATGACCGGAACAGAGGTGGATGCTTGGGTGAGGAAAGAGATTGTGAGGCGTGGGGCGGGGGTGGCGTATGATATGCTGCCGAAGAGCGAGGCGTTTCCGGGGGCGATTTGTGTTTCGGTGAATGATGAGCTGGTGCATGGGGCGCCGAAGGATGAGCCTTTTGAAGAAGGTGATAAAGTTTCCTTTGATTTAGATATATATTATAAAGGGTATTTTACGGATTCGGCGTTTACGATGATCGTGGGCGAGAAGGGGAGCCCGGCGGTGAGGAAGATGATTTCGGTGACGGAAGCGGCGATGTGGGAGGGGATTGAGCAGGTGAAGCCGGGGGCGCATATTGGCGATGTGGGGGCGGCGGTGGAGAAGGTGCTGCGGGCGGGGAAGCTGGGGGTGATTGAGAATTATGTGGGGCATGGGATTGGTAAAGAGATGCACGAGGAGCCAGAGGTGCCGAATTATGGGAAGAAGGGGCATGGGTATAAGCTGAAGGCGGGGGATGTGATTTGTATTGAGCCGATGAGCTGTCTGGGGAAGCCTAAAAACTATGTAGATAAAGCCGATGGTTGGACGGCCAAGATGAAGGATGGTTCGATTGCCTGTCATTGCGAGCATACAGTGCTCGTGACCGAAAATGGTTACGAAGTTTTAACCTTAGCAAGATAGAATAAAATAATAGTATTATTTTATTCTAAAGCCTGAACTTTCCGAGAATGGAGCGAAAAATGCTGGTTTTTTTGTCTTTTTTATTGCGCTGAATAATATTTTTATCGTCGGATTCGGTGGCGAGGAGCATGAGGCCGACAGCGGCGGCGTATTCGGGTTTTTCGACAGAGGTGCCGACGCCGCCAAGACCCTTTGGGCAGGCGAGGCGGACGGACATTTCGAGTTCTTGTTTGGCGAAAAGTTCGATGTCGCGCATTTTGGAGCCGCCGCCAACGAGGACGGCGCCTTCGGGCAGGCGTTTTTCGTAGCCGGCTTTCCTCAGCTCTTTTTTGACTTTGTCGAAGATTTCGGCGAGGCGGGCGCGGACGACTTCGTTGACTTTTTCACGCGGGAAGGAGAATTCTTCGCGGTTGTATTTTAAGGTGATGTCTTTGCCGTCTTCGAATGCGCCGGTGACGTAGCGTTTTTTGATTTCTTCGGCGATGTCGGTGGTGATTTCGAGGCAGATGGCGAGGTCGTTGGTGACGTTGTTGGAGCCGGCGGGGATGACGCCGACGTATTGGAGGTCGCCCTCTTCGTAAATGGCGACGGAGGTGGTGGCGCTGCCGAGGTCGATGATGGCGACGCCGTTTTCTTTTTGGCGTTCGTCGAGGCAGGCGCGAGCGGCGGCGACGACGGAGGGAACAATGCGCTCGACGGCGACTTTGGCGCCTTCAAGGGAGCGGCGGAGATTGGTGCAGTTGGGTTCCAGGGCGGAGACGACGGTGCCACGCATTTCGAGGCGGGCGCCGGTCATGCCGAGCGGGTCACGGACGGCTTCGCCACCGTCGATGGAGTACCCGAAGGGAATGACGTCGAGGATTTCGCGGTTGGCGGGGATGCGGCCGGTGACAGCGACGTCTTCGACACGCATTAGGTCTTCTTCGTTGATTTCGTGTTCAGCGGTGCCGACGGCGATCATGCCTTCGGTTTTGGTGGTCAAGATTTGAGAGCCGTTTGTCGAGACGACGGCGGAGTGGATTTCGTAGCCAGACATGCGTTCGACTTCGCCGAGCATGCGGTCGATAGCGTCGGAGGGGCCGGCGAGGTTGGCCAAGATGCCTTTGCGCATGCCGGAGTTTTTGGCTTCGTTGTAGCCGACGACGGAGATTTTGCCATCCTTCGTTAAGCTGGCGACAACTGCCCTTACGTTTTCTGTTCCTACATCAAGCCCTACGGCGTATCTAACGGTTTCGTCCATATATCTAAATATTAGCATTATAAAGAAAAAAAGTAAAGCTAGAGGGAAAGCCTGTGAAGGCTTTTCTCAACGGAAGTTTTGTCGCAGTCGTCAAAATAACGTCGAGTAGCCTATTTGCTCCGCGCGGAGGCAAGCTCGTGCTCGCAAATGGTACTCGAGTTATTTTGACTGCTGGCCAAAACTTTTTATTGTTTCGAAAAGCCTTCACAGGCTTCTTCAACCTCAGTTGATTTGACATTTTGAGAAAAATAAGCATAAGAAGTGTTGACAAAATGAAGAAAGTGTGCTAGACTTAAAGCAAGTTAGGAAATAAAATAAAAAACCTAGCAAACAAAAATAAACAATAAAAACATAAACAAGGCAAACATATGGACGGAAAAAATATTAACATTAACGATTGGAGGCAAGAAGGGGAGAATAAAGTCCCTGACAATAGTACCTTTATTATTCCGGGCCAAGATGTGAGCCAAGCGAGCGAAGCCCAAAGTGGAGCTGTTGATGAAACAAAGGATGTAACCAGCTTTGAACCTTATGAGAATGAGGAAAATTATCACTTTGATGGCGAAGCGGACGCGGAAGTGGTAGATAAGATTAGAATCTTTCATGCTGCGAATGGTGCGAAAGCTTTGTCGGTGTTTGGAAAGGCGGCTTAGTCCAATGTAATGTGAAAAAACGAAACAATAGTTATTTAGGTAACGAAAGAAGGTAAAATATAAGATGAGAAAAAGTCCCCGCGAGGGGGCTTTTTGTGTGGTTTAATGCTTGCGTTTTTATATCAGTTATGGTAAGCTTAAGGAAAATAGGGAGAAAATTATATGAAAATAAACAAACGGGTGGCAAAAATGAGGGGGAGAAGTGATTCAACTTGTGATGAGGAGGAAGAATAAATGAGTCCAGAAAATGATTTTGATGGGGCGGGAGATTATGAAGCTGTGGACGATTTGCAGGCGGAGCTTGCAGAGCGCAAAGTTTTAGAGCGCGAAGATGCACAGACGGATCCGCTAAGAGCGCAGAGGTGGGGAGGGATGACGATGGGGGCTTCAGAGGCGGAAGCGTCAGCGGAAACGGAAGCAGAGACACCAGAGACGACGATTGTCGCGACCGAGGCGGGGTATGTGGCCGAAGCCGATACGGAGGGGAAACCGAAAGGTTCGATTTTGTCGCGCCTCAAAGCGATGAAAGAGCGACGAGCGGCGAAGCGCGAGAAGGCTTCGGGTGCGTCGGCGTTGAAGAAGGGGGTGGCGATTGCTTCGACGGCGGCGATGCTGGCGACCGGTGGGGGCGGGAAAGAGGCGAAAGCGGAGGGGGGTCAAGAGACGAATTTGCCAGAGACGACGAAGATTGTGGAGCGGGGCGAGTCGGCCTGGGATGATGAAGAAGATTGGGACATGGCGGAGTTGATGCAGGAGACGATTGACCGCGAGAATGAGTTTTTGGCGCCGCTGGGGTTGAAGTGGAATGGGGCGTATGCGCATTCGCTAGATGCGGAAGGTGAGCCGTTTTTGACGAAGAAGTATGAAGTGACGGCGGGGTATGATATTGAGCTAGACCCGGCGTTTGTGGATTTTGATGAGAAGCTGGATTCGAAGAGTTATGGCGTGGCGCTGGAGGGAGCGACGCCGGAGCTGCAGTTCCGTGAGGTTCCGAAGCGGATGATGTTAAGCCCGCGGATTATGATTGCGTATCGGCAAGTGTTTGAGCTTGAGCACGAGATGTCAACGGAAGAAGAGAACGAGTGGGTGGAGAGATTTGAGCGGATGACGGAGGAAGAGCAGATTGCGGTGAAGCAAGAGACGCTGGATGCGTGGTATGCGGGGCTGGAGGGGAATGTGGTGAAGTTTGAGACGGGTTATACGCTTCGCAGTATGACGCCGACGAAGATGGGTGAGAACGGTGAGCCGAACGAGAGTGAGCTGGACGGCGAGTTGAATCGGAGCGGGAAGCATGTGTTTGCGAGGATTGAGACGCCGGAGGGGAAGCGGGTTTGGAATGATGACCTTAAGAAGGAGAATACGGCGAAGTCGGCGGGGGTGAAGGGAAAGGATTATTATCACATGGGGATTAACCTCAACCGCGGCGCGGAGTTGTGGTGGAGGAAAGGCGCGAAGGCGGGAGAAGAGATTATTGTGGTGCCAGGGCAACCGGAGAATCCAGAAAATCCGCAGCAACCTGAGCAACCGCAGCAACCTGAGCAACCTGAGCAACCGCAGCAGCCTGAGCAACCTGAGCAACCAGAACAGCCGCAGCAACCTGAGCAACCGGAGCAACCTGAACAGCCTGAGCAACCTGAACAGCCGGTACAACCTGAGCAACCCGTACAACCTGAACAGCCGGTACAACCTGAGCAACCCGTACAGCCGGAGCAGCCGGAGCAGAAGGACCCAGATAATTTGATTCGGATTGAGGAGCAGGGCGAAAGCCAGCGTGATGAAGATTTAGGTGGGAATGGTGGTACGGCTAATCCGGAGTATGAGGGACATGAAGGAGCGATTACCGAGCAGACGATAACCGACCGGCCGGAAGGGGCAGTCGAGAGGCCGAGTGAGCCAGCTGAGGGGCCGGCGAATGAAGCCGAGCAGCAGGGGACAAGTGATTTAGGGTTCTTTTAGGAAATAAAAAAGGAGAAAAATATGAAAGATAAAAAGCAAAGAAAGAAGAAGATTTACATCAGCGCCTTGGTCGCGGCGCTGATGGGGAGTCTTGTGGTTAATGTTGTAAAAAATACAACAGTTAAGGCGTGGGGGCCAGAGCGGACGACCTATACGATGGAGAGTCCGGCCGAGAAAGCCGTGTTTAATTCGATTACGAACAATGCGGCGGTGGGGGACGAGCGCGATTTTGTGCGCGTGGCCGAAGTGCGGACGGATGGGGTGAATAATGATTATACGAACGAAGTGCATGTGGTGGGTGGGAAGACGTACGAGGTGTGGATTTATTTCCATAACGATGCTAGCAATACGTATAATTATTCGACCTATAATTTTCGGGGGATTGCATACGATACGCATGTGACGGCGAAGTTTCCGGACAAGTTGACGGCGGGTGAGAAGGGGGAAGTGAATGCGATTATCTATTCGCGGACGAGCGACCCGACGGAAGTTTGGGACGAAGCGTATTTGATTGCTGATGAAGATGTGACACTGTCTTACGTGACGGATACGGCGCGGATTTATAATGACCATAAGGCGTCGGGGAGTATTCTGCCTTCAAGCGAGCTGTTTGGGGCGGAGGGGACGTTGATTGGTGAGAACGAGTTGAATGGGATTATTCCGGGGTGTGACGAATGGTCTGGGTTTGTGGTGTATCGAGTGCAGGCGACGACGGTGGTGAAGCCGAGTTCGACGTTTGAGATGGACAAGAAGGTGAGTGCGGACGGAGGGGCGACTTGGGTGGATGATGTGGCGCTGCAGCCGGGGGCGGAAGCGGAGTTTAAGATTAGTTATAAGAATACGGGGAACGTAGCGCAGACGGTGACGGCGTTTGATACGCTTGAGAATGGCGTGGGAATGGAATATGTGAGCGGGAGTACGCGGATTGTGTCGGGCGGGACGGAGCGGATTGTGCAAGATGCGAGCGGAGGAGAGTTGTTTAATGGTGGGGTGAGCCTGGGCGAGGTGGCACCGGGGGCGACTGCGGAGATTTATTATAAGGTGAAGATTAAGGCGGCGGAGAGTTTTGCGTGCGGGAAGACGGTGCTTTATAATTTGGCGGGGGTAAGCGTGAAGACAGGGGAGGAGAGCGGGGTGGCGACGCTGCATGATAAGGTGAGAGTTGAGGTGACGCGGGACGATAAGACGTGTTTGCCGGCGGAGCTTCCGAGTACGGGGCCGGCGGAGATTGCGCTTGCGATTGTTGTTGGGGCAGGGATGGTTGTTGGTGTGTTCTATTATGTGAATAGTAAGAAGACGTTGAAAAAATTAGAGAAAGAAGCCTTTGGCGATATAGAACAAAATAATTAGATTTTTGGATTGGAATTTTTAGTCAAGAATTATTTTTGGTTAAATCTGTTTCTCCGTCGCGGATGGGACGCGTGCTCGAAACGACTAAACCAAAAATAATTCATTGTAAAAATTTTT
>CAYODV010000011.1:0-18488 GCA_964402915.1 uncultured Candidatus Saccharibacteria bacterium | reverse complement strand
TGAAACGTTTCCTTGCTATCGTCCTAACCCTGGCACTCTGCTTCTCGGTCTCCACAGCGGCTTTCGCTGACGTTGAAGTCACGACCATTTTCCTGCCCAAAGGCGGCATGGAATATGGCGACTACATCACCGAATGGCACGTCACTCCGGACTCCCCGCCCGACCCCGGTATTGCGCCTGCGCCCGAACCGCCCAAGCCCGACCCCAAGCCCGTTGACCCCGACCAAAAATGGAAAGACAAGGCCCACACTCACATGAAAAACTACGCCAAAAACCTCATCAAAACTCTGAAGCGTGAGGTTAAGGCCATTGGTTGGGCCCACAAGGGCATCAAAGACGGACCGGTCTGGTCGTACGAAACCCGCGTCATCATGGGCGCCAGCGGCAGAAACAAGAACCCCGAAAAGCTTTCCCCCATCACTTTCTACGACAAGAACGACAAAACCATCAAAGCCGTCGCTTACATGGTCGTCACACCAAAGGAAGGACAGAATTGGAAGTATTTCAAAAAGCACGGCACCCGTGAATATGAGGTCAAATTCGTGACCGAATTCATCACGGGCGACGACTGGCCCTACACTTACGACGTGAGCTGGGAACTCACAAGCGACGACCAAGATGGCGCCGCCGCCATCGCCGAATTCATCGAATACCTGCAGTCCCTCTCTGAGGGCGCTGAAGACGACGATGCGTCGTGACCACCTCCTGTTTGCCCACCCCCTCCGGGAGTGGGCATCTTTTTGTTTTTATGGTATAATATATATAATATGCCCAAAATCAAATTCACCATCATCACGCTTTTCAGAGAAGCGATTGAACCCTATCTTAACGCCTCCATGATGTGGAAGGCCAAAGACCAGGGCGTTGTTGAATTTGATTTTGTCAACCTCCGCGACTTCGGCCTCGGTCCGCACAAATCCGTCGACGACACCCCTTACGGCGGAGGCGACGGCATGCTCCTCCGTTGCGAACCCGTCTTCGCTGCCATCGAGTCCGTCAAGGCCAAGGACCCAGAGGCAAAAGTTATTCTCCCCACCCCCGTTGGCCAAACCTGGAACCAATCACTTGCCAGGGAATTGTCCATGAAGCCGGGGCATTATATCATTCTTTGCCCCCACTACGAAGGCTACGACGAACGGATCTTGAGCTTAGCGGACTATAAAATCTCCCTCGGCCACTACGTCCTCACCGGTGGCGAACTTCCCGCCCTGATTATTATCGACAGCATCACTCGCCTCCTCCCCGGCGTCCTCGGCGGGGAACAAAGCGCAGAAATCGAAAGCTTCTCCGACGGCAACAACCTTGAATACCCTCAATACACCAAGCCCGCCGACTTCCGCGGTCTGAAAGTCCCCGAAGTCTTGCTTTCCGGCCACCATCAAAAAATTGAAGAGTGGAGAAAAGCCCATGAATCTCGCAGCGCCGATTAGCTCCGTCAAAGGCGTCGGCCCCAAAACCGAGGAAATTCTCAAAAAATCCGGCATTTTCTCCGTCCGCGACCTCCTTTATTACCTCCCCCGCACTTACGAAAACTTCACCGAAACCACCAAACTCTCCGACATCAAACCCGGCAAAGTTGTCATTCGCGGCAAAATCTCCGACCTTAAAACCTCCCGCACCTCCCGCCGCAACCTCACCATCACCGAAGGCGTCATCCGCGACCACACCGACGCCATCCGCGTCGTCTGGTTCAACCAGCCCTACCGCGCCAAAAGTTTCGACCCCAACAAAGAATATTATTTCACCGGCAACTACGACCTCAACCGCGGCCGCTACCAACTCACCTCACCCAAGGCCGAACTCGCCACCGACGTCGACAAATCGCTTGACGCTACCGCCGGCTCTGCCGCTTTCCGCCCGGTTTACCCCGTCCGCAGCAGTTTCAAAAGCGAAGGCTTCAAAAAACTTTTCGACACCCTCCGTCCAGACTTCGCCACCATCCCGGATTTACTCCCAAAAACCAAACCCGGCACCCGCGCCGACGCCCTTTTTAAGGCCCACTTCGCCGAAAACGAAGCCGACGTCAAATCCGCCCGCGACTACCTCGCCTACGAAGAGCTCTTTGAACTCATTTTGGCATCCCAGCTTAACAAACAAGCCAACCAAAAACTCAAAGCCCAAGTAGTCCCCTTCGTTGCCGCCGACATCCAGCGCGCCGTCGCCAAACTCGGATTCCCGCTCACCAACGCCCAGCGCCTCGCCACCTTTGAAATCCTCAAAGATCTCGAAAAATCCACCCCCATGAACCGCCTCCTCCAAGGCGACGTCGGCGCCGGCAAAACCGTCGTCGCCGCACTCGCCGCCTTCTCCTGCATCCGCGCCGGCCACCAAGTCGCCCTCCTCGCCCCCACCTCCATCCTCGCCACTCAACACGCCGAATCTCTCGCGAAGCTTCTCGAACCTCTCGGCGTCACGGTCGCCCTCCTCGTCGGCGCCACCAAACACAAAGCCACCCTCAAAAAACACATCTCCGACGGCTCGGTCGACCTCGTCGTCGGCACGCACGCTCTCCTCACCGACGACACCGAATTTAAGGACCTCGCCTTCACCATCATCGACGAACAACACCGCTTCGGCGTTAACCAACGCCAGAAACTTCTCGAAAAAACCGTCAAAAAATCTGGCCTCGCCCCGCACCTCCTCATGATGACCGCCACTCCCATCCCTCGCTCGCTTCAACTCGCCGTCTTCGGCGACCTCGACGTCTCTATTTTGAATGAACTCCCCAAGGGCCGCCAACCCATCACCACCAAAATCATCCGCGAACTCGACTTCCGTGACACCCTTTACCCCGTCGTCCGCGCTTACCTCGAAAAACACGAACAAGTTTACTGGATCTGCCGCGCCATCGACGACACCCCCACCTCCGAAACCACCTCCGTCAAAAAACAGGCCAAAAAACTCCAAACCATCTTTAAGGACGCCAAAATCGCCTTCCTTCACGGCCGCATGAAGCCCGCCGAAAAAGACGAAATCATGGAAAAATTCGCCGCCGGTAAAATCGACATCCTCGTTTCCACCACCGTCGTCGAAGTCGGCGTCAACGTCCCAAACGCTAACCTCATGATCATCATGGACGCCGAAGGCTACGGCCTCGCCCAGCTCCACCAGCTCCGCGGTCGCGTCGGCCGCGGCCAAAGCGCCGCCACCTGCTACCTCGTCTCTGACGCCGAAACCCCCTCGCGCCGCCTCCATGAACTCGAAAAATCCACCGACGGCTTCCACCTCGCTGAAGTTGACTTAAAACTCCGCGGCCCCGGCGAAATCTACGGCTCCCTCCAACACGGCGCTCTCAATCTCCAATTCGCCAACATCATGGACACAAAAATGATTGCCCTCGCTTCGTCCGCGGTCAAAAACTTCATAAACAGCCCAGACAAACTTGACAACTACCCAGAACTAAAACAAGAAATCAAAAGATATCAACAGCTAACCACATTAAACTAGCGAGCGGGGAGGAAGGTTTGTTTTGGGGGACTAAAGACATGGCCTGAGCGGCCAGCGAAAGAGCAACGGACGACAGTCCGTTGCCTTTCGCGAGGAGCGGGCCCCCAAAATAAACTTCCGACCGCAAGCGAGCATGCTATAATGTTTTTATGAGAATCATTTCTGGCAAATACAAAAACAGGGAACTAAAATCGCCAAATTCGGCCACCACCCACCCCATGTCCGAACGCGCCCGCCTCTCAATTTTCAACATGCTCGGCCCGCTAGAAGGCAAAACCGCCCTCGACCTCTTCGCTGGCACCGGCGCCCTCGGCCTCGAAGCCCTCTCCCGCGGCGCTGCCTCCGCCACCTTTGTGGAAAAAGATTATAAAGCACTAGAATGTTTAAAGGATAATTTGAAAGACGTCGATAATTATGAGGTTATAAAAGGCGATGTTTATAAAATAGAACTAAACAAAAAATACGACATAGTTTTTATAGATCCCCCATATGACAAATATAATAACGATGTCTCTGAATTCAAAAAATATCTTAACGATGATGGGATTATAATAATATCTTCGCCAAAAGAAATTGATTTTGGATTTGATTCTAAGGTTTATGCTAATTGTAGAATTAGCAAGGCGAGGCTTTGGAATTTTTAAGGCATTATATCGGGTGCGCTTGCGCACGCCGGCGAGCCCAAGTCTGAACAGGCTGTGGGTGTGGGGTGCCCACACCTGTGAAGACATGACGGCGAGCATGCCGAAAAAATTCTGAAGCCGTCAGCCTTGCGTATATTTCTTTATTATGGTATAATAGACTCAATAAGTATTTCGGTGGGCCATTAATTAGGAGTTTTATTATGTACGGTCAAACCGAAGACCAAGAAAAACAAAAGAAAAAAATCATCATTGTTTCCCTCATCATGGGCATCATCATTATTGTTCTGATTGGGATTTTGATTAACGCCATCACCAGCAAAAACAAAACCAGCCAGGTCGCCTCAACCGACACTTCCGTCGTCCGCGACGACGAAAAATCCGCCCCCACGGCCCAAAAAATCGAAGAAAACACCAAATCCGAAGAAACCGACCAAAAAGCCGAAGACACCAAACTTGAACCGGTCGCAAACTCTTCCACCACCTCAAACTCGACCAGCACTGCCACCACCAACAAATCCAACCTCCCCCAAACCGGCCCTGAATCCATCATTGGTCTAGCTCTCCTCGCCGGCTCCGCCACCACTTACGTCTTCTCCAAACGCAAATAATTTGCTATAATCTTCTTATGGCTGAAACACCAAAAGAAGAAAAAACCTCGTTTTTCAAACGCAAACGCGTCAAACAACTCCTCGTCATCGCCTTTGTCATCTTCAACCTCGCCATCATCTGGTGGACCGCCTCAAAAGAGCTCAACCGCGATGAAGGCCTCCCCGAAGCTCACTTCACTTGGTGGCTCCTACTCCTCGCCATCGTCGCTTTTGTCGGCGCTCTTGCCTGCGACATTTATAAATATTTCATCCTCATTCGCCACTTCACCAAGAAAAAGGACGTAAAACTCGCCGCCCAAACCGTCTTCCTCGGCCGCTATTACGATAACATCACCCCCTCGGCCGTCGGCGGCCAACCTTTCCAAATCCACCACATGCACAAACACGGCCACATCGATAGCGAACACGCCGCCATGATTCCCGTCATCGCCTTCGTCTCGCTCCAATTCGCCTACGTCGTCCTCTGCCTCCTCACCCTCATCTTCGGCTCCAAGATCGTCCTCTCCGACGTCACCTACGCCGCCGCCTTCGTCGGTATCTTACTCATGGCCGCAGCCCCCGGCACGGTCATTTTCTTCGCCCTCAAGCCCAAAGCCGCCCAAAAAATCGCCACCGGCATCCTCAAATTCTTAAGCAAGCTTCACATCGTCCGCGACTACGAAAAAGCCGAAGCAAAGACTCTTGGCCAAATTCAAAGTTACGCCGACGTCGTCCGCCGCTTCATGAAAAACAAAAAAATCCTCGGCAAAACTCTTGCCCTCTCCTTCGCTTATCAAGGCCTACTTTATAGCATCCCCTTCCTCGTCGTCCGCGCCTTTGGCGGCGACGTTGGCTACCTCCCCGCCACCATGACCGCCATCACCATCCAAGCCGCCATCACCTTCATCCCCACCCCTGGTAACGCTGGCGCCGCCGAAGGTTCGTTCTACCTCGTCTTCGCGAGCCTCGGCTCCGGCAACACCTTCTGGGCCATGTTTACTTGGCGCTTCTTCACCTACTACGCCTTCATCGCCCTCGGCGGCCTCGTCTATCTAGAAATGGCCTACCAAAAACGCAAACGCTCCCTCAACGCCGGCCACCCCGCCAACTCGACAAAATAGCACATATAATATATAATAATATCCACGCCCGGGTGGTGGAATTGGTAGACACGCTAGCCTTAGGAGCTAGTGCCTCACGGCTTGCAAGTTCGATTCTTGTCCCGGGCACCAAAACTTGACAAACCACGCCAAACACGGCGTATTTTTTATTGCCATCTCATGTTATCGCCAACTGGCTAAGACTATACAATACAGTTTCATTCCTCGGTTTATGGGAAAACATACACAATCCGAATTTCAATTCCCTCAATTTTGAGGGAATTGAAAGCGAAGCTGGGCGAGAATATTTTGCGCTTTCGCCTAAAAAATGGGTTGAAAAGACTAATGCCATTGGCATCTCTACGAAAGGCGGGCGTTACGGCGGAACCTATGCACACAAGGATATTGCTTTCAAGTTTGCCTCCTGGCTCAGTCCGGAATTTGAATTGTACCTGATTACAGAATTTGAGCGTCTAAAAACCGAGGAGCAAGAACGGCTTGCCTCGGGTTGGAGCCTTCAACGCACCCTCGCGAAAATCAATTATCATATTCACGCGGACGCGATTAAGGAACATATCATCCCGAACATAGTTAGTGAGAAACAAAAGACCTTCGCCTATGCAAACGAGGCCGATTTGTTAAACGTTGCGCTTTTTGGCAAAACCGCCGTCGAGTTTCGCGCAGAAAACCCAGACGCGAAAGGGAATATTCGCGACGAGGCGGCACTCGAACAACTTGTTGTCTTATCAAATCTCGAAAGCATCAACGCTCTCCTGATTCGCGACGGCCTAAAGCAAAGCGAACGTCTTGAAAAGCTCAACCAAATCGCTATTGCGCAACTAAAATCATTACTGGCACACAAATCCATGAAACAACTAGCTGCAGCGGCGAAAGATAATAACAAAGGAGAATAGCGCATGAAAATCACCAAACTTGAACACTCTGGCCTCGCCGTCGAACAAGGCGGACAGACGCTCCTGTGCGACCCAGTAGAAATCACAGAAAAATTACCAGAGTTCGGAAACATTATTGCTATCGTCATTACACACCAACATTCCGACCACTTCCAGCCTGTCGTCATCAACAATCCGGAAATCTTATATTGTCCCATCTCCGCCCCGTGGTGCAAAGCTTTTGACGTCGTTGAATATATTAGAAAATTTCAGTCCAAAACCGTCATCCCCGCCCACGATGCTGTACTTTCAAATTTCGGCAAAGACATTTGGCATGCCGGCATTGGCGGTTACTGTGCCACTATCGGTACCGATTTCAAAGCACTCTCCGTAGGCGAAAGCATCGCCATCGTGTAATTCTCGCCTTTATCCAGCAGGATTTA
Organism: uncultured Candidatus Saccharibacteria bacterium; assembly: GCA_964402915.1. Lineage (GTDB taxonomy): Bacteria > Patescibacteriota > Saccharimonadia > Saccharimonadales > Saccharimonadaceae > Nanosyncoccus. The sequence continues at coordinate 11,374 of CAYODV010000011.1, read as the reverse complement.
GCTTAATATATACTATTATTTTCGTTAGCGACGACCGTGCGCTCGACTGCTCTTTTTATTCTTTCAAAAATTTGCTTATCGGAGAGATTAAGAAATTCCCTCGAACGCATTAGCGGAAAATTCGCCTCCTTGAATATTCTCTCCACCTCCAAATCGCGCTCATATCGTCTTTTTGAATTATGACTGTAATCATCTATTTCTATGGCGCAAACTGGTTTGAGAGTCTCCTTATTCATCAGCACAAAATCAACGGATTTGCCATTAATGTGTGCAAAAGCCCCCTTGTAGCTTTGACCAGGAATCTCGTGGCTGAAAAGCGCAGAAAGATGCACCTGGGGCACAACATAATATTTCTTCTCAAAGATTCTATTTAGCGTACGAAAGCACTCTTCCTCCCTGCGCGTCATCAAATGTCCTTTCGGCTTATAAGTATATGAGCCAGAAGAACCATGCTCTTGCCCACCATGGCTAACGGTGGCAACTACTAACGCCAAAAACACTGCAATGACCACGACAATTAACAAAACGATTATGGTGATATTGGCAATATCCATACTTAATCTATAACTCTATAAATTATAGCATATTTCCAAACAATTGCAAACAAACCTCGCTTTTGCCATTAGCTTAATTATAATGTAAAATAAAACTATGGTAAAGCAAAAAGTAAGAGCTAAAGCACAGATTCCACAAAACAAATTCAGACAATTGCTCAGCATAATTAACTGGGGTGATTTTTGGATTTGGGTCGGCGGATTTCTTGTCGTCGGCGTATTCGCAGCTATCACGATTATTTATGAGCAAAACTACAAAAGAATAGCCACCTTACCAATCAATGATTTGAATTATAACAGCGCAAATGCCGAGTTTTCTGATTTATCTCGCACCCGCTACGAAATTCCAACTAATAACAACCAAACTCTTGTCGGCTACAACTATTACAAGACCGACTCGCCAAAGGCCCTCATCGTTTTCGTCCACGGCCTCGGCGGTGCTCACGATTATTACAAACCGCTTATCAACTCACTAACAAACCACGATTATTGGGTCTTTGCTTTCGATGGATTAGGCAATGGCGAAAGTGATGGTGATTCTCAAATTGGCTTCGAACAGCATATCATCGACTTAAGCGCGGCTATTAATTTTGTTAAATCGAATCCGGATTTCGACAATTTAGAAATCTCTCTCGTCGGTCATTCTTGGGGCGGCTACGCTGTCGCCACAATCCTCAATTATCGCCAGTCCGACTTCTGGCAAACAGCTATTGATGAAGACCTCATTAAGCAAATAGATGCCTTCATCACCAAAAACTCTAACCCTTAAATTCTTTCCTCGCCAATGGTTTGAGTAGAATTTTGTTGATATCTCTATCCGTTCCTAATACGCGACGCTCAGAACGCGTGAGTGTTTTTCTTTCCATTTTGAGTTCCGTTAGTGTCTTCGTACAAATTAAGTCGGCAACCTGTAGCATCTTATAATCATGCTGCTCGGATTTTTTGAATTCTGCGCTCCTGAACATCGCAATGAACACAGAAAGGATTATTTTCATGACGCCCGACTGTCCGTTATCGTAATAAATCTTTATCTTGTCGAAATCCGTGAAGTAAATATAGTGTTGTCGTATAAAATCGGAAAGCTGGCGGGCAAGCTTCGCAACTATTTCGTTCTCGTCCTCAATATGCTTCTTTTCGACGTAAACTGATTTATGAGAGAATTCAACCTGAGTAGAGAACTTGATCAACTTCTTGAGAATGCCTAGGCGTTTTTCCGCATCCATATGTTTGTACTCTTTTTCCTTGCGGATAAGAGGCCCCGTATGAACGAAATCTCGTTTAAGTTCCGTATAGCCGAGGGCGACGTCGAGTGCCTTTATTTGTTTAGAGATATCGTTTCTTTGGTCGTGCAGGACAATGCTAACAATATAAAAAGGCGACTTCGGATCGTAACTGCCAAAGTCTCCAGATTCGTCGATGAATATGCTTAGCTCCTTCATGTACCTCCAAAGTATCAAAGTGGCGGGGGCATGCCCCGCCGTCCGGTGGACCAAGACCTCGCGGTCAGCCCATTAACTATATTATAGCATACTTTTCTGATTTTTGTGAAGATTGCCAGAAAAACGTTGATTTTTCCAATTTAACATGCGCCTCAAAAAAATGGCGCATTATTAAACGGGAAGGAAAATCAGCCATAAACGGCAAATTTTGGGAAGCCCACAAGGACTCCCCACTGACATCCAGACACAAATCCCAATTTTGGGACTTTTTTATGCTTTACAATTACGCCTAAATAATATATTATATATAGGTAGAGTCTCGTGAAGCTGGTTTTTATTAGTGCTTCCGAGAATATAATAAAAAGGAGAAATTAACGAATGGCAAATTTTGACCGTTCCAAGCCGCACATCAACGTCGGTACCATGGGTCACGTCGACCACGGTAAAACCACTTTGACTGCTGCTATCACTTCCGTTTTGGCTAAAAAGCTTCCGTCGGAAGTCAACAAACCCGTCGCTTACGACCAAATTGACAACGCTCCTGAAGAGAAAGCCCGCGGTATCACCATCGCCACTTCTCACCAAGAGTACGAATCCGAAAAGCGTCACTACGCTCACGTCGATATGCCGGGCCACGCCGACTACATCAAGAACATGATTACTGGTGCCGCTCAGGTTGATGGCGCCATCCTCGTCGTCGCTGCAAACGACGGTCCGCTTCCGCAGACCCGCGAGCACGTCCTTTTGGCCCACCAAGTGAACGTCCCGAAAATCATCGTCTTCTTGAACAAGATGGACCTCGCTGACCCCGAACTCGTCGAACTCGTCGAGATGGATGTCCGCGAACTTCTCAACAAATACGGCTTCGATGGTGACAACGCCCCAATCATCAAGGGCTCTGCCACCAAGGCTCTTGAAGGCGACCCAGAGAACGAACAGGCTATCATGGACCTCGTTCACGCTATGGACGAATACTTCGACATCCCTGAACACGATCTTGACAAGCCGTTCCTCATGCCAATTGAAGACGTCTTCTCCATCAAGGGTCGTGGTACCGTTGCCACCGGCCGCATCGAGCAAGGTGTCGTCAAACTCAACGACGAAGTCGAAATCGTCGGTCTTCGCGACACTCAAAAGTCCGTCGTTACCGGTATCGAGGCCTTCCACAAGACTCTCGACCAAGGTCAAGCTGGCGACAACGCTGGTCTCTTGCTCCGCGGTATCGAACGCGAACAAATTGAGCGCGGTCAAGTCATCGCCAAACCTGGCACCATCACTCCGCACACCGAGTTTGAGGCGCAGGTCTACATCCTTAAGAAAGAGGAAGGTGGCCGCCACACTCCGTTTGCTAAGGGTTACAAGCCACAGTTCTACTTCCGTACGACTGACGTCACCGGCGAAGTCGAACTTCCTGCCGACAAAGAAATCGTCATGCCTGGCGACCAAGTCACTTTCAACGTGAAACTTCTCGCCCCAGTCGCTATGAACGAGCAAGACCGCTTCGCTATCCGCGAAGGTGGCAAAACCGTTGGTTCTGGTGTCATCACCAAGGTCATCAAATAGCAAGTTTATGAGTGAAAACGGGAAAATCATTTCCCGTTTTCCGAATAAACGCAGCTATTTATCGATTTGCAAAGCAAATCGATAAAAGTCACAGCTTCGCGATAAAAATAGCTCTGCTCAGGAGCTATTTTTGCACTTGATTTTTATTCTGCTTATTGCTATTATAAGAATAAGCATAAATTTAGAAAGGAAAATATAAAAAACTATGCGTATCAAATCTAAGAAAGGCTTCACCATCATCGAAGTCGTGCTTGTTTTGGCGATCGCAGGTCTTATCTTCCTCATGGTCTTCATTGCCCTGCCGACCATGCAGCGAAGCCAACGCGATACTCAAAGACGCAATGACTTCTCGCAATTCTCCGCTGCGATGACGAGCTACATGACCAACAACAACGGCTCCTTGCCAAAGTCATTCGTCGCTGCCGTCGGTAACACTCCTGACGATGCTAATGCCGACCCGAAAGACGCCGCCAAATACATCAACGACACCGGCACCGATCCAAACGGGTTCTTCTATAAGATGGGCATTATCACTTGCGAAAACGGCACCAAAGAAACCAACGGCCACTGTAAGGGCGCCTCTTCTCTCGTCACCACAAACGCCACTCGTGAAGACGCCACTCACATCTACCTCGTCAAGCACGCTGGCTGCAACGAGGGCTACCTTGAATATCGCTCTTCGGCTCGCGCCTTCGCGGTCTTCGGCAACCTCGAAGCCGGCAACGGTACCTACTGCTCCGCATCAACCTAGAATCCTTTCTAATTTCTTCTCCCGAAGAATAAAACTGCGAACAAAAAACTCCCCCAACCGGGGGAGTTTTTTTGTCTAACTTTCGTTACTTCGAGCTTAAATGCCAATGGTTGCCAAACTCGCATTTATAAACCGACAAACCAGAAACGTGATGGTCATGCTCCGCCACCCGCGCCGCCACTTCGGCCTCGTCGCGCGTTTTATAACAAATCTTATGTGCTTCGCCCACCCAGCATCGTTCCGGCTCAAACCCAGAAAGTCGATTCACGTCAAAACTTCTACTCATGCCCCACATTATAACATGTTATAATAAAACAAAGGAGTTTTATGATTAAGCCAAAAGTATATTACACCAAAGAAATCACCCCCGAATCGTTAATTAAAGTTTACGAAGCCCTCGGCGTCGAGCTTAAAGGCCGCGTCGCCGTCAAAGTTTCCACCGGCGAAGACGGAGCTAAAGGTTACTTAAAGGCCGACCTCATCGCTCCGCTCATCCGCAAGTTAAACGGCACCATCGTTGAATGCAACACCGCCTATCCTGGCGCCCGCAACACCGTCGCCGACCACCTGAAAGTTGCCGAAAAACATGGCTTCACCAGCTTCGCCGAGGTTGACATCATGGACGCCGACGGCGATTTCAAAATCCCTGTCAGTTCCGGCAAACATTTAAGCTACGACCTCGTCGGCAACCACCTCAAGTTTTACGATTGCCTGCTCAACCTCGCCCACGGCAAAGGCCACATGATGGGAGGCTTCGGCGCCAACCTCAAAAACCAATCTATCGGCATCGCTTCAAGAAACGGCAAGGCTTACATCCACTCTTGCGGCCAAACCGAGGACCCCGAAGCCTGCTGGCAGGTTAAATACGCCCAAATCGACTTCATCGAATCCATGGCCGAAGCCGCCAAAGCCGTCGCCGACTATTTCAAGGGCCAAGGCAAACCAATTCTCTACATCACCGTCATGAACGCCATCTCCACCTCTTGCGACTGCGACGCGCACCAAGACGACCCGGTCATGGCCGACCTCGGCATCATCGGCTCCCTCGACCCCGTAGCAAACGACCAAGCCTTCCTTGACCTCATCTGGAACTCCGCCGACCCCAGCAAAGACAAACTCATCGAACGCATCACCTCCCGCGAAGGTGAAAAAATCACCAAATACGCCGAATCTCTCGGCCTTGGCTCCACGGATTACGACCTTGTCGAACTATAATTCTTATAGTAAAATAGAATTATGGAAAATAGGGTGCTGGTACGTCTTGAAAACGTAAATAAATCTTTCGGTGACAAAAAAATCATCAAAGACCTCTCCCTCGACATTTTTGAGGGCGAATTTCTGACCCTGCTTGGCCCCTCCGGCTGCGGCAAGACCATCACCCTCCGCCTTATCTCCGGCCTTGAAACCGCCACAAGCGGCAAAATCATTCTCGACGGCCTTGACGTCACCGACGTCCCCGCTCGTCACCGCCCCGTCAACACCATCTTCCAAAACTTCGCCCTTTTCCCGCACCTCACCGTTTGGGACAACGTCGCCTTCGGCCTCAAAATGCAAAAAATCCCGAAGCGCGAAATCGCTCGCCGCGTCAAATCCGCCCTCCGCACCGTCCACCTCACCGGCTTTGAAGACCGCCTCCCCTCCGAACTCTCCGGCGGCCAACAGCAGCGCGTCGCCATCGCCCGTGGCATCGTCATGAGCCACAAAATCCTCCTCCTCGACGAATCTCTCGCCAGCCTCGACTTAAAGCTCAAAAGGGAAATGCAGACCGAGCTGAAAAAACTCCAAGAATCGCTCAAAATGACCTTCGTCTACGTCACTCACGACCAAGACGAAGCTCTCACTATGTCCGACCGCATCGCCATCATGAACGCCGGCCGCATCGTCCAGCTCGGCACGCCCGAAGAAATCTACGCCCACCCCAAAAACGACTTCGTCAAATCTTTCATCTCCGACATCGACCTCATCAACTTCAAAAAGACTCGCCTAGGACGCTACCATGAGCCAGCACGATCCTAGCCTCGCCGGCGTCGCCGCCTATAACGACCACGGCGTTAAAACCGCCAGCGACGCCCCTAAAAAACTCCCAAAATTTGACTGGTTCAAAACCGTCTTCACCCTCCCAATCTGCTTTTACGCCCTCCTCCTCATTGCACTCCCGCTCCTCTACGTCCTCTTCCTCTCCTTCCTAAAACCCGACAACTACGGCGGCTACCTCCTTGAGTTCAACCTCGAAAACTACGGCGAAGTTCTCGACTCCACCTATCTCTCCATCCTCCTCAAATCCGCCGGCATTGGCCTCGCCACCACCTTCATCTGTCTCCTCATCGCCTACCCCTTCGCCATTTTCCTCCGCGGCTTCCCCGAAAGAAAGCGCAACTTCATCATGAAACTCGTCATGGTGCCATTTCTCACTAACTCCCTCATCCGCACCTACGGCCTCATCACGCTCCTCCGCAAACACGGCGTCATCAACCTCGCCCTTCTCGCCACCGGCGCCATCTCCGCGCCGCTCAACCTCATGTACAACAACCTCGGCATCCTCATCGGCATGGTCTATACCCTCCTGCCGTTCATGCTCCTCCCCGTCTGCTCCGCCGTCCAAAAAGTTGACCAAAACTACCTCGACGCCGCCTCCGACCTCGGCGCCGGCAAATTCCAAAAATTCTTCAAAATCTACCTCCCCCTCACCCTCCAGGGCGCCTTCAACGGCTCACTCATGGTCTTCATCCCCGCCATCGGCTACTTCTTCATCGCCGACATCCTCGGCGGCGGTAAAGCCATGATCATCGGCAACCTCATCAAAAACCAATTCTTGACCGCCCGCAACTGGCCACTCGGCGCCGCCCTCTCAATTGTTCTCCTCGGCTTCACCTTCCTCCTCGTCCGCCTCTACCGCAAAATCGGCGGCAATCTTGACGAATTGGGGGGTGGCTAATGAGTTTATTAGAGCGCGGAGGCAAGTTGCGCAAAATTTACGTTTATTTTGTGCTTTTCCTCTTATTTTTACCCATTTTCATCCTCGTTTTCTTCTCCTTCAACGAGTCAAAGCTCAACGTCATTTTCACCGGCTTCACCTTCGACTGGTACGCCAAACTTTTCGGGAACCCCGACCTTCTTGACGCCTTCAAAAACACCATGCTCATCGCCGTCCTCTCCACCACCATCTCCACCGTCCTCGGCGTCCTCGGCGCCGTCGGCCTCAAAAAGTTCAATTTCCGCGGCAAAGCCTTCATCGACAAACTCATCTATATCCCCATCGTCATCCCGGAAATCGTCCTCGGCATCGCCCTCCTCTCCGTCTTCACCCTCGCTCGCCTCGAACTCGGCTTCTGGACCGTCCTCCTCGCCCACATCTCCTTCTCCGTCCCCTTCGTTATCACGAGTGTCCGCTCCACCCTTTACGCCCTCCCCAAACACGTCGAATCCGCCGCCGCCGACCTCGGCGCCAGCCGTTGGCAAATCTTCTGGCACATCACCCTCCCCCTCATTCGCCCCGGCATCGTCTCCGGCGCCCTGCTCGCTTTCACTTTAAGTCTCGACGACGTCGTCATCTCTTACTTCGCCGCCGGCCCCGGCACCAACACTCTCCCGCTCTACATTTACTCTAACATCAAAACCGGCATCAGCCCCGACGTCAACGCTCTCACCACGCTCATGCTTATCTTTACCATAATCATTTTGACTTTAAGCGCCCATTTTCAGTCCCAAAAACTCGCCGAAAGGAGCGCCAAATGACCGCCCGCACCAAACTCTCCAGGCCGCTCGTCCTCTCCATTTTCACAATCTCGCTATTGCTTATTTTAACCATAATCATTTCCGGTTTTTCTTCGCCCCAAACCCGCGAAGACCGCGAAACCCTAAACGTCCTCAACTGGACGTCCTACCTCCCCGCCGAAGTCATCGACGCTTTCGAAGAAGAATATCACGTCAAGGTCAACTACGGCACCTACTCAAGTAACGAAGAACTCCTCGCCAAACTTGTCAGCAGTAAGGAAGGCACTTACGATCTCGTCTTCCCCAGCGACTACATGGTTGACCTCTTAATCTCCAAAGACATGCTCGCCCCGCTTAACTACGAAAAACTTCAGGGCGTCGAAAACTTAAACCCCCTGTTCTTACGTCAACCCTTTGACGAAACCAACACCTACTCTCTCCCCTTCCTCCTCGCCACCACCGTCTTCCTCTATGACTCCACCAAAATCAACCGCCTCACCAGCTATAAAGACCTCCAAAACCCAGAGTTAAAAAACGACCTCGTCATGCTCGACGACCAACGCATCGTCATCGGCGCCATGCTCCAGGCCACCGGCCACGACATGAACTCCACCTCCGCCGACGACCTCGCCGCCAGCCTCGAATTCTTCAACAAAATCAAACCCAACATCAAAGCCTTCGACTCCGACTCGCCCAAAACCTTCTTCATCACCAAAGAAGTTGACGCCGGCCTGGTCTGGAACGCTGAGGCTACTCTCGCTATCGCCGAAAACCCCGACCTCAAAATCTCTTACCCCGCCGAAGGCTTCGCCCTCTCTATGGACAACTACGTCATCTTAAAAGACTCCACCCACCAAGACCTCGCCCACCTCTTCATTAGCTACCTCCTTCGCCCCGACGTCGCCCAAACCATCGTCGACGAATACCCTTACATCTCTGCCATCAAGGGCGTCGAAACCCTCCCCGAATCCGAGCTTGAAACGGTCTTAACAAACGGCTCCTACGTCGAGAACGTCGGCGCCGACATCAAATCCTTCGATAGGCTCTGGGCAAAATACAAATAATTATATATAATATATGTAATTAACCGGAGGTACCCATGAGCCGCTTCGACGAACAATATCTCGACCTATGCGACAAAATCTTACGCGAGGGTGAGCGCGTCGTTAATTACAAAGACAAAACCGACACCGCCCGCAGCCAAAAAACGTCGCTGACCATGCCCAACCACCTCATCCAGGCCAAGGAAGAATCCGCCACCATCCGCATCCCGCACTACTTCCTCGAATTCGACCTCGAAGAAGAATTCCCAATTTTAACCACCAAGTTCGTCGCCTTCAAAACCGCCGTCCTGGAAATGCTCTGGATTTGGCAAGTTCAAAGTAACGACGTCAAATGGCTCCACGACCGCGGCGTCAAAATCTGGAACGAATGGGAAGTGCCAAAGTCCGGCGTTTACATGGGCCGCGACTTCAAAAAACTTTACAAAGAAAAGGGAATTAAAGAAAACCCCGTCGGTACCATCGGCACCGCTTACGGCTGGGTCGTCAACCGCTACCAACTCACTCAAAGCTTAATTGAAACCCTCAAAACCGACCAAACCAACCGCCGTATGGTCATGTCGCTCTGGCAAAACGAGTGGATTCCCACCGCCACTCTCCCCTCTTGCGTCTGGAGCAACGAGTGGATTGTCAGTGGCGGTCGCCTCAACCTCATGGTTCATTCCCGCTCAAACGACGCCCCGCTCGGCCTCCCCTTCAACATCTCTCAATACGCCGTCCTTCTCGCCATGGTCGCCCAAACCGTCGGCCTCAAAGCCGGCAAAATGTCCTTCACCATCAACGATGCCCACATCTACGAAAACCAGCTCCCCGGCATCAAAGAACAAATGACCAAGAAACCCCTCCCCGCGCCCAAGCTCTGGCTCAATCCCGAAATCAAGGACTTCTTCGCCTTCGACAATTCCAAAGAGCTGAAAGACATCCGCCTGGAAAACTATCAACACCAAGGCAAAATTAAAATGCCCATCACGGCCTAGGAACAGTCATGTCTTTTTCTCTCATCGCGGCCATCGGTAAACATAACGAACTAGGAAAAAACAATGATTTAATTTTCCATTTTAAGGAAGACATGCAATTCTTCCGCGCTACCACCAAAAACCACACCGTCGTCATGGGCAGTAACACCTGGCGCTCCCTCGGCGAAAAACCTCTCCCAAACCGCCAAAACCTCATTCTCTCGCATCAATCCTTCAAAAACCTCCCCGCCGGCGCCGCCCAAATCCCCGACCTCGAAAAATTCATCAAAGAACACGAATGCTCTCCCGAAGAAATCTTCATCATCGGCGGCGCTCAAGTTTACGCCCTTTTCCTCCCCCACGCTAAACACCTTTACCTCACCGAAGTCAAAGCCGAAGCCAAAGACGCCGACGTCTTCTTCCCAAAATTCAAAAAAGGAAACTACACCGCCAAAACTCTCAAAACCACCTCAGATTTTAACATCATTAAATACACAAGAAAGGAAACCATGTCAGACCCCGTATTTGACTTAATTAAAAACGAAGAAACCCGCCAGTCCGAAGGCCTGGAACTCATCCCCAGCGAAAACTACGTCAGCGCCAGCGTCCTAAAAGCCGCCGGCTCCGTCCTCACCAACAAATACTCCGAAGGCTACCCCAGCTTTGAAGGCATCAAAGGCGACGCCAAAAACTTCTGGCCGGAGGAAAAAATCGTGGAAGAAAAACTCTCAAACTTCCGTTACTACGGCGGCCAAGACAACGTCGATAAAATCGAACGCCTCGCCATCTCTCGCGCTTGCAAACTTTTCCATGCCGACCACGCCAACGTCCAGCCCCACTCCGGCGCCAACGCTAACGAAGCCGTCTATTGGGCTTGGTGCGAACCTGGCGACACCATCCTCGCCATGACCCTCCCCGCCGGCGGCCACCTTACCCACGGCGCCAAAGTCACCCGCTCCGCCCACATCTACAACTTCGTCGGCTACGGCGTGGACGAATCCGGCGACATCGACTATAAAGAACTCGAACGCGTCGCCATCGCTGAACAGCCTAAAATCATCTTAATCGGCTACTCCGCCTTCATGAAAATCCCCGACTTCGACCGCGTTGCGTTAGTAGCCAAGAAAATCCCCGGCTGCCTCCTCATGGCTGACATGGCCCACGTCGCCGGACTCATCGCTGGTGGCGTCCACCCCAATCCCCTCGACCACGGCTTTAACGTCATGACCACCACCACCCACAAAACCCTTCGCGGCCCCCGCGGCGGCCTCATTCTCTCCAAGGGCAACGTCGCCTCCCCGCTCAAAAAACCGGAACACACCCTAGAAAACATCCC
>CAYODV010000010.1:0-19410 GCA_964402915.1 uncultured Candidatus Saccharibacteria bacterium | reverse complement strand
CGCCGGTTTCGAGGTAAATCAGGCCGGCGTTATGAAGCGAGGAGGGGTTGTTGTCAAGCGATTGGGCGATTTCGAAGCATTCGATGGCTTCGCTGAATTTTTGTTCTTTGGCGTAGAGGATGCCGAGGCGGTTGTAGGCGGCGGCGTTTTTTTCGTCAAATTTAAGGATGGTGAGGAGGGCTTTTTCGGCGCGCAACGGTTTTCGCTCTTTCATGGAGTCTTGAGCGATGTTCCAGAGTTTTTTCATTTGGGCGTCAAAATGGGGGGATTTTTCGGCCTCTTCTTCCTTTTTGCGCCTCGCCAGGATGGCGGGGTAGCCAAAAATCAGGAAGGCGAGGAAGGCAGCGATGAGAATGATGGCTAGCATATATAATATATATTATAGCATATCGGCGACGATATGGAGTTTAACATGACCGTTTTTGGCGAGATTGTCATAGAGAGTGAGGAGGTTTTTGAGTTTTTTGAGGAATTTAGGTTCGCCGCTTGAGAAATAGGTTTTGTAGGTAAGTTCGATGGCGGTGCCGACGACGTCGAGGGCGAAGGCGCGAGGGTTGTCTTTGTGTTTGGCGAGGTCGTTTGCAAGCGAGATGAGGGTTTTGGGGTCGGCGGTGATGAGGGTTTTGGCCAGGGTTTTGATTTTTTCGTCGGCGGCGACGGGTTGTTCAAGCGTGCCTGGGGTTTTGAGATAGAAGATTTGGGCGCGCGAGAGGACGGTTTCGAGGAGGGCGGAGGGGGTTTTAGTGATGAGGACGAAGTGGTGGCGGGGACTAGGCTCTTCGAGGTTTTTGAGGAAAGCGTTTTGGGCGGCAGGGGTCATGGTTTCGGCGGAGAAGACGATGAAGAAGCGGTCTTTTTGGTCTTTGGTGTCGGTTAGGGCGGCAAAGTCGCGAACCATTTCGATGGAGATTTTGCCGGTTTTGGGGTCGGGAGAGAGCGTAAAATTGCGGAGTTTCCATGCGCGCTCTAATAACGGCTCCACCTCTGTTTTTTCGACGGCGAAGATGGAAAAATTGGTGGTTTCGGCGAGGGCGGGGAGGGCGGAGAGAGAGTCGATGAACATGGCTAGTTTTTGGGGGTTTCGGGGGCTTTTTCGAAGGGGGCGAAGAATTCGGGCGGGACGGGGGCGGTGAAGGTTTTGCGAAGGTTGTTGTCTTCGGGTTTGGCGCCAGGGATGGTGATTTCAAGCTCTTTAGCGTGGAGCATGAGGCGGCCCGCGGTGGTGATTTTGCTGCCGGTGCGGTTGGCGACGGTTTTTTCGCCGCCGTAAACGTCGTCGCCGACGATGGGGGTGCCGATGTATTTGAGATGAATGCGGAGTTGGTGGGTGCGGCCGGTGACTGGTCGCAGTTCGAGGAGGGAGAGGTCGCCGGTGGTTTTGAGGACTTTATAGAAGGTGATGCTTTCGCGGCCGTTGGGGTCGACTTGGAAGGTGGCGTGGTGCTTGTAGTTGCGGGCGAGGGGAAGGTCGATTTTGGCTTCGTCGAGCTTGGGGCGGCCCTTGACGACGGCGTAGTAAACTTTGTGGGCGTGGCGCTCTTGGAACTGGCGGCGGAGCATGCTTTGAGTGTCTTCGTCTTTGGCGAGGATAACGACGCCGGAAGTGCCGCGATCGAGACGGTGAACCAGGAGGCCGAAATCTTCAAGCGTGGGTTCGACGCAAAATTCGCCTTTGCCCATAGAGAGGAGGCCGGAGGGTTTGTTGATGACTTTGACGTGAGCGTCTTCGTAGAGGACGGTGGGGGAGATTTCTTTGCGGAGGGGGGAGCGCATGGGGACGGAGAGGACGAGGGTGGCGGATTTTTCGAACTGGGCGTTGGGCTTTTCGACGACGGCGCCATCAACAGTGACGTAGCCGGCTTTGATGAATTTTTGGAGGGTGGAGCGGTTGTATTCGGGGTGCGCTTCGACGAGCAGGTGGTCGAGGCGGAACTTGGGCGGTTTTTCGTCTTCAGAGTTCAAAACGACGTCGCCGTTGATGACGCGGGACATGGCGGGTTTGGAGAATTTTTTGCCGGTGACAATCATTAGACAAGGCCTAACTTATGATGAACCTCACAGAGCTTGAGGCTGGAGAGTTTGTTGGCGTAGTCTTCACCCGCGCGGAAGAGTGCCTCGACGTCGAAATCGTCGAGCTGGGCGAGGTTGGCTTGGAAGTCGGCTAGTAGAGTTTTGACGGAGCTGGCGACTTGTTTTTTGAGGTCGCCATAGCGAGATTTGCCTTGCCATTCGCGGATAACGCTGCCGAGCGGGCGGTCGGTGGCGAGGGCCTCGATTTGGAGAAGGTTGGAGATGCCGGGCTGGGTTTCCAGGTTGAAGTCGATGTTTTCGAGGGAGTCGGTGGTGGCGGACATGATTTTTTTGGCGGCCTTTTCGGGCGCGTCAGAAAGCATGATTTTGCAGTTGTCGCCGGCGGTGGATTTGGACATCTTTTTTTCGGGGTTGACGAGGTCGCGGATGCGGATGCCGTTTTCGGCGCCCATGAATTCAATCTGTTTTTTGGTGTCTTCGGGGACGACGAAAGTGTCGCCGAAGCGGTGATTGAAGCGCTGGGCGAGGTTGCGCGTGAGTTCGATGTGTTGGAATTGATCTTCGCCGACGGGGACGAAGGAGGCGTCGTAGAGCAGGATGTCGGCGGCCATGAGAACGGGGTAGTCGAAGATGCCGACGTTGGTGCTGTCTTTGCCTTCCGATTTTTCTTTGTATTGAATCATGCGGGACATTTCTCCCATGGTGGCGACGCAGTTCAAGACCCAGGCGAGTTCAGCGTGGGCGGGGACGCGGGATTGGCGGTAAATGTGGACGTTGTCGTTGAGCTTTAGACCGGCGGCGAGGTAGTATTTGATGCTGCGGACGGTGTTTTCCTTGAGGTTGCCATCAATGTCGGAGATAATTGAGTGGAGGTCGGGGACGAAAATGTTGACGGTGTAATCTTTAGAGTATTTGTTGGCAAGGCGCACCATCGGAAGCAGAGCGCCGAGATAGTTGCCCAAAGTCAGTTCGCTATTGACGCGAAGGCCGGTGAGAATTGTCTTTTTCATACTTCCATTTTATCACAACTTATGATAAAATATAAATACCCTGATGGGGTACTAGCTCATTTGGTAGAGCGCTTCCATGGCATGGAAGAGGTGAGGAGTTCGAATCTCCTGTACTCCACCAGTTTTTTGTGCTATAATGCGGGTGTTGGTGGGCGGCAGTTTAACAAGGGGGTGAGAAAGTTCGAAACAGCAAAGAATTTTGGCCCGCGGAGGTATGAGGAGCTACGCAAGATTATTCCTGACTTCGATGCGCTTTGCCACGCGTTGGCGATGGCGATGCTTGAAGCGGGGAGGCTGGCGTATGTTCCGCGAATGGGCGATGCCAAGTTTGGTCTGACGCCATTCTTTCCGGAAGGTGAATATATTGGACCCGACAAGCAGATTTCTACGCTTGAGCATACGGGAATAATGTGTATTTTTACGGAGCTTTACGTTCCGACCTTCGGTCCATACTATCCGCATCTCTTCGGCTGGCAGCCAGACTGGGACTTTGAACGACGCGGGATTGCGATGCATGACATTTCCGAGAAAGACACGCTGGACGTTACCGACGACAATGATAAATTGCGCACCGAGCTTTGCAAGGACGAGCGCGAGCTGGAGATTTTCCGCAAGTTTATCAGTGAGTTTCCGGCGAGCGCACGCACGCAGTTAGAGCAAGCGTATGCTAGGATGCAAAAGAAGTCGGGGTATATGTATTGTCTTGATAAGTGGATTTTTGTCTATGACCATTTCTTCTTTAAGTGGAAATACGACAAAGAAGGAACTTATGACAAAGCGGCGCGTGGTTATCTTGGTAAGTCGGATGATGAGGATTGGATTGCGCTGACCGGTTCAAAACGACCGGTTGACAATTTGTTCGCGAAGTTCTTGGTTGCGCAGTCGTATATGGCGCTGTTTGACCGGCCGTTTTTTATCGGTATTACCGAGCAACTGTACGATATTGTTTATCATGAGCCGGTACCGGAATCTGTCGCTAGATTTTATCATTAAAGCTTTCCGCCCTCCAACAATTTCCTCTTGCGAATGTGCGAGGGGATTTTTTTTAGTTGCGGGTTTTGGGTTCAAGCGACCAAAGTTGTTTTTGGAGTGAGTCGGCGCGGAGGGTGATGAAGTCGCGCAAGTAAAGAACCTCGTCTTCGAATTCGTCGATGGTGTAGTGGCGGGAGGGGTCGGCGTAGGCGTAAGGGCGAATGAGGTCGGCGGTGGCGTTGAATTCGGCGAGACAGTCGCCGGTTAGAAGGTAGTTATCGAGAGCGGTTTGGATGAGGCGGTGATAACGTGCGAGGTAGTTTGGGTTCGTGGCGACGAGCATCCAGAGCGGGCGACTTTCTTGGCTGATGTAGAAAACGGGGTCGTCAATTGGCCAGTAAATTGCGCCTTCATTGAAGGGGTCGTCGCGAGTGTAGTCTACGGCGAAGAAGGAGCTGTCGAAGTCCCACGGAACGAGCGAAAGTTTGCCGTCGGAGATTTTAAGGTAGTAATTTTGGGCGTAAGGGCCAAGATAGCTGTCGCTGTTGGGCGCGACGGCGGCAGCGGCGAAGAATTTGAGGACGGCGTCAATGTCCCAGTGCGTCTCGGCGTCGGCGCCAGGCTGGAGGGATTTGAGGCCGGCGATGATGATGGCGGCATCCTCCGCGGAGTATTTGGTGGTGGCGTTTTCGAAGATGGCAGGGTAGTCCGCGGGGTCGTCGCCATGATAGGCGAGGTCAGCGCCGCCAAAATCGTAGCCTTCGACCAAAGGTTCTTCGTTGACGTCGAGATGCTCGTCGGGGGCGAGATATTGTTCGTCGCGGTAGCGTTTGTCCCAGTCGATGGAGTATGGGAGGGGGTGGAAGAGAGAGGCGGTTTTACTGCTGCCAGTGCGGTTTAAGAAAGAGTTATCAATGCCTTCAAGGGCGAGGTAAAGACCGGAGAGTTCACCGTTGATGTATACTTCTGTGAAAGAGCTGAGCGGAATGTCCAGCCCGACGGCGGCGGAAAGATGAAGGGCAAGATAGCTACGAAGGTAGCTCCTTTCGTAATAAAGGCGGCTTAAGATTAGTTTGTCGAGGCCGTGGTAGGAGCTTTTTTTGTTGAATTTTTTGAAGTTGAGGGTGTAGCTTAATTCCAGAGAGGTATCGTCGTTGGCCTCGTGGTCGGCGAGGGCTTGGACGAGAGTGCCGTTGCCGCGGGCGGAGAAGGCGACGTCGTCAAATTTTTCGCCGTCGATGAGGACAGTGGTGTGGTATTTGGTTTTTTCGCGAGGTTCGGCGAGGAGGTTTTGGTAGTCGTCTTCGGAGATGGTGATTTCAACTTTGTGGACATAAGAGTTGTCGAAGATTTTGTTAACGTATTCTGTAGCGGGGTCGAAATCGGCGCGAGCGTAAGAACCGTGAGCGAAAGCGAGGTAAAAAACGCCGCCAAAAAGAATGGCGATGAAAAGATATTCAATGATGTGGTCGCGGAAAAAGCTGAGTAGGCGTTTCATGGATCTAGTCTATATTCTAGACTACGAAGGGCATTTAGGAAATACATAAAAGCGTCGTACGGGGAGTCATAGGCGGAGAAATAAGCGTGGACGTCGCCGTCGTTCCAGTATTTGGTGCACATATAGTAGGCGTGGTCAGAAGTGGTGAGGCGGCGGAAATCTTCGATGAGGGCGGGGTCTTTGCGGATTTTGGCGGTTTCGAGAATTTTGGAACGGAGGGCGTAGAGGCCGGACATGGCTTCGTCCTGGAGTTTGTTGCCCATCCAGGCAGAGAGGTCGCGCTCGGTGTCAGCCCAAGTGACAGTCCAGGGGAAGGAGAGTTCACCGATGGGGGTTTCGGCGGCGCGTTCAAGGACGGTGAGGAACCGGTGGTCTTTTTTGGCGAGCCATGAGTCGATGAGGTGGTTCATGAAGTCGAAGATGCCGGTTTCTTGCCATTGGTGTTCGCCGAAAGTTTCAAAATCCATGAAGAGGTTGACGGTTTCGCCGTCGTTACACGAGCTTTCAAGCCAAGTTTCGTATTTGTCGACGGTGAGGGGCCAATCTTTCCAGGTTTTGTCGGAGAAGCGGAAGGCGATGTCGTCCGAGAGGCGGTAGTTCTTGGGGAGGAGTTTCAAGTTTTTGGTGCCGGAGGCTTTGTAGGTAAAGTTGGGACTGCGCCAGCCGAGGATTTTGTCCCAGCCTTCAACCAGGCAAGCCTTAAAACCGAGTTTTTCGACGGCGGCGCCGACGGCGTCGTTATAAGAGAATTCGGTGTTGCGAAAAACTTTGGGCGTGACGCCGAAGAGTTTTTCGAAAGTGGCAATTTGCTGTTTGACTTGGATTTCAAATTCTTCGCGGTCGTAGAAGAAAGCCATGGAGTGATAATAGGTTTCAGCGACGAGCTCGACACGGCCGGTTTTAACCATGTTTTGGAGACGGGTGACGAGTTCCGGCATCCAAAGTTCGGCTTGTTCGAGCCAAACGCCGGTGATGGAAAGAGAGAATTTGAAGTCTTGGTGCTTTTTTAGGTTTTCTTCAAGCAGAGTGAAAGTGGGGAGATAGGATTTTTCGGCGACTTTTTTGAAGATGCGTTCGTTGTTTTGTTTGGAGTGGTAATTGGGGTCGAGGAAATAGTTGTCGCTCGTGCCGACGTCAAAAATGGAGTAGGCGCGAACCCGCCAAGGCTGGTGAATATGAAGATAAAGACAAATCCCGCGCATTTAGTTCTCTTATTAAACCCGTTTATGGTTATCTATTTCATTATAGACCTTTAGGCATTTTTGCGCAACGTCTTCCCAACTGATTTTGCGATATTCGTTGGTGACAGCGGAGCGGAGCTCGTCTTTAAGGCCTTGTGATTTAGCAACGGCGAGAATTTCGTTGGCGAGTTTGTCGTCGTCCCAGAAGTCGTAGAGGAAAGCGCTTCTTAAGACTTCGGAAACGCCGGACTGTTTAGTGAGAATGAGGACGTCGCCGTGGTGAGCGGCTTCAAGGGCGGTGAGGCCGAATGGTTCGGAGATGCTGGACATGACGAAGATGTCAGAAAGCTCATAAACGTCGCGCAGTTGTTGACCGCGGACAAAGCCGGTGAAGACAACGTTTTTGGAAATGCCAAGTTCGGCGGCGAGGTTAATGAGCTCGTTCTTTTCTTCGCCGTCGCCGGCAAAAACAAAGAGAAGCTTTGGGTTTTTGCGAATGGCTTTGGCGGCGGCGTGAAGGAAGTGGGTGAGGCCTTTTTGGACGGTGAAGCGGCCGACGGTGCTGACGATGGTGTAACCTTTGTTTTTGAGGCTTTCGAGGTACTGATATTTGGCGGGGTCGAGGCGGTAAACTTGTTTTAAGAAGTCTTCGTCGAGCGAGTTATAGACGACGTCGATTTTTTCGAGCGGGATGGCGTATTTTTCGTGGATGATGTGTTTGGTGGCTTCAGAAACGGCGAGGATTTTGTCGGCCAGCATCAGGCCTTCACGTTCAATGGCGTGGACGAGAGGGTTGCCGCCGCCTCCGCCAGCGCGGTCAAATTCCGTGGCGTGAACGTGGGCAACAAGGGGGATGCCGAAGTTTTTCTTGGCAAGGATGCCGGCCTCAAAGGTGAGCCAATCGTGGGCGTGGACAAGGTCAGGCTTAAATTCCATGAGATATTTTTCGACGAAGTCGCAGTAGGTTTTTTGAATTTGGCGGATGGAAATTTGGTCTTTGGAGACGGCGCCGGGAATGTGGACGTCGGGGATAATCATGTCTTCGACTTTGTCGGAGTCGTAGGCGCCGATGCCGAAGCGGAAAAGCGGGTCGAGGTGTGAGGCGGAGAGGACGTGCATAAACTGGATGGCTTTATGTTCGGCTTCATAAGGGACGACGAAATCGATGTCGCAGCCATCTTTGGCGAGGGCGCGAGAAAGGTTAAGACAGGCGACGCCGAGACCTCCAGAATTGTGTGGTGGTAATTCCCATCCGAGCATGAGTATTTTCATTGTATCTATTTTAGCACTTTTTTAATTGTTTTGGCAATTTTTATGGTAAAATGGATTTGTTATTACGTACGGGCGTAGCTCAGTTGGTAGAGCACTGGTCTCCAAAACCAGGTGTCGCGAGTTCAAGTCTTGCCGCCCGTGCCATTTTTATGTTATAATATAAGTACTGGCGCCAGGGGCGCTAGAATTTTTACAATCTGAGAGGTGAGTTTGATGGAGATCAAGGTAATTGCGTCAACCTGTCCTGATTATCAGCTGCCGGTGGAGGAGGCGAAGTTTTTCGCTGGGCATACTAGTTATAATCTGTTGCTTACGGGTGTGCCGAAAATCATCGCGATGATTCTGAACAATGAGAAGGACTACAACACTTCGGAGAAGTCAGCGCGATATACCGTGATGGAGACGGAGGGAGAAGAGAAACGACTGTACGACAAATGGTTTGCACTGTTTTATGAGGCGATTCGCGGCACCTATCCGCAGATTGATGCCGGAGTAGTCAAAAAGCTGGCGCAGGAGAATGCGAGATATTTTATCTCCGTGTTTACGCCGGCAACGACGATGGAGTACACTGTGGATTTCCGGCAAGGCAACTATCTGATTCAATTCCTGGGGGATTATGAAGATTATTGCGAAGCCGCCAATCTCGACCCGTTTTGTCAAAAGTTGCGGCCGTGGCTGGAGAAAACGGCGGAGCTACTGAAGCCAATTCTGAGTTGCGAAGAAATCCGCGACCAGAAAGGCCGCGGTCTGTCGCTTTTCGCGAAGCGCGTGCGCAGAGAGCAGTTCGGCGAGACCTATTCCGTCAACTATGAAGGAACATTTGCTCAGCTGGCGCAGGCACAGCGGCATCGCTCGATTAATTACGAGATGACCGTGCCAGAGCTGTCCGAAGCGAAGTTCTTTGTGCCGCCGATTCTAAAGCCGTTCCCTGGCCTTGCGGAACAATATCTTGCCGACATCCAGTCCGTCAAGGACAACTATCCGCAAGGGATGCTCGTAAAAATCAACGAACGCGGTTGTCTGGACGATTTGATTACGTCGAAATGCGCCGAACGATTCTGCGGAGCGGCACAGTTGGAAATTTGTCGGCAAACCAAGGAGACAATCGGTCGATACGTTTCAGCCGCGGTTGAGCTGGGTCTGACAGAGGTCTATCGCGACTTAGCGCGGGTGCAGGGCAAAACCAAATGTCAGATGGATTTTGTGACGCAAAAGTGTACGCGTCCGTGTCCGCTGGGGCCGACACATGCGTTTGACCGCAAGATTTAACTCTCAAGAACTTTAGAAAACCGTCGAGGTTAACTCGGCGGTTTTTTACTGACTGTTTTTGTGAAGGGAGATGGCGAAGCCGCCGCCGGGGGCCATCCAGATGTCGATGAAGTTTTGGTTGGTGACCACGGTGGTTTCGATGTGGATGGCGAGGGGGTTGTCGCGGAAGTGGGCGGTTTCGTGGTCGCGGTAGATTTCGGCGGTGTAGGTGGCGTCTTTATCGAGGTAGTTTAGGGGGACGCGAACCTTGTGGGCGTTTTCGTTGGTGACGCCGCCGACGAACCAGTCCGAGCTGTCGCGACCTTGGCGGGCGACGACGTAATATTCGCCGATGGCACCCATGATGGGGACGGAGCGTTCCCAATTGACGGGGACGTCGTGGATGAATTTGTAGGCGCTGGGGTTAACTTCTTCATAGAAGCGCGGGCGGTCAGAGGCCATTTGCATGCCGGAAGGGATGGTGACGTAGTAAGCAAGTTGACGGGCGAGGGTGCTAGAAAGGCGTTTGACTTCGTTTTTGATGTCGAAGATGCCGGGGGTGTAGTCCATGGGGCCGGAGAGGAGGCGCGTGAATGGCAAGATGCAGGCGTGGGAGGGCGAGATGGCGCCGCCTTCATATTCTTGACCACGGGCGCCTTCGCGGGTGAGGAGGTTTGGGAAGGTGCGTTCGATGCCGGTGCCTTTGATGGGCTCGTGAACGTCGAGGCAGATGTGGTATTTGGCGGCGAGTTCGAGGGATTTTTGATAGTGGAGGACGCCGAGTTGGGAGTGGTGGAATTCGCGGCGACCCTGGATTGACATCATGGAGCCGGCGTAACCCGGTTTGATGTAGTGGATACCGAGGTTTAGGTAATATTGGTAGCTGGCTTCAAGTTGGGCTTCGTAATTATCGACAAAGCCGACGGTTTCGTGGTGACCGATGATTTCGATGCCGTTGGCGCGGGCGTAGTTGGCGATGCCGGCCATGTCGCAGTCGGGCATGGACTGGGTGAAGCTGGTGGTTTTGCCGTTTTGGAGCCAGTCGCCATCCCAGCCACCGTTCCAGCCTTCAAGCAGAAGTCCACCGAGGCCAAGGCGCCGGCAAGCGTCGATGTATTCGATGGCGTGCTGGGTGGTGGCGCCGTGGCGCGGGCCGGAAGCCCAAGTCCATTCGCCAACGTACATTGCCCACCAGATGCCGAGGAATTTGACGGGTTTGACCCACGAAAAATCTTCGGTTGGCGGGTCGTTGAGGTTGTACATGATGCGGTTTTTGGTGAGGCCAATGGGAGAGTTCGCAATCATGACCAAGCGCCATGGGGTGTTGAACGGAAGTTCGACGCGGGCTTTAACGCCGTCGGAGAGAGGCGTGATGTCGGAGGCGAGAGATTTCCAGCTGTCGAGTTTTAAGGTCATTTCGCCGTAGTTATAGAGTGCGGCTTCGTGGATGGAGATGTGGTAGCCGTTTTTGAGGTTGATGGTGAGCGGGGTGTGGACGGATTTTTCTAGCTCGTAAACGGGCTTTTTTTCGTAGTTATATTCATAGCGGTCGGGCTGGTAGGCCGGAATTGACCAAGAGTCGGCGTTTAAGTCCACGTTGAATTCGGTGAGTTCTTCTTCGATTTCAATGCGAGAGAAAGAAGGCTGAGGCGGGAGTTCGTAGCGGAAGGCGAAGCCGTCGTTGAAGACGCGGAAGCGGAGCGTGAAGAGGCGGCGATCTTGTTTGGTTTCCGAGAGGTAGAGGGCAAGTTCGTTGTAAGAGTTTTCGACGTAGCGGTCTTCGCCCCAAACGGTTTCCCAAGTTTCGCCGACGGATTTTTCGGTGGAGCGGACGAGGCCGAGAAAGTCACCGAGCGGAGCGAAGTGTTTGAGTTTAAGGCCGAGTTTGGATTCGCGAAGAATGGTTTTTCCATCCCTGGTGGCGGAGTAAGAAATGTGCCCTTGGCGGAGAGAGATTTTGACGCGGACGTGACCGTCGGGCGAGGCAAGAGTTTTTTCGGTGTCAACAAGAGGCTGGCGGCGGAGCCCCCGGAACCAATCCAAAAAACTCTGTTTGATGTTAGCCATAAGCATATTATATATAATATTTGGTTTTTTGGCTAGTTTAGCTAGTTTTTTCTTAGTAAAAATGATATGATGGAGGGGTATGAAGAAGAAAATCGTCATCGGTGGGATTTGTTTCCTAATCGGGGCTGCTTTAACCTTCTTTGGGGTACAGTTTGTGATGAAGACCGGCGTGTTTAAGGTGCCTGGGAAGTTGGTGTTTGCTGACCAAGTGCTAGATTCGGACGCCGAGAAATATCGTGCGGTGGTCGGAGAGACAGAGCTGGAGAAAGATGTGGTGATTTCCGAGTTTACGAGCGCTTCGCCGAGCGATGCGCTTCTTTTAGATGTTTTGGTGCCGGTGGCGGATTTTTATGAGCCGAAAGAGTCGATTACGGCGGCGGAGCTGGAAGAAAGGTACGCCGAGGGGACGGGGCTGGTTTCGGTGCTGAAGCTTGATGAAACGCAAAAACTTCTCGCCGTGGACGGCGAGTACTATTTAGATACGTTTGTGAGCGGGGCGATGTTTCGGTATTTGCGAATTACGGGAGAAAATGCGGAAGATGTGGCGACGGTGACTGGTTTGATTCGGGCGACTTTGCCGAATTTTCCAACGACAGAAACGGTGCTAACGTTTACGCAGACGGGCGTGACGGCGCTAAGCCGGAATATGAACCGAAGGATGCTTGAAGTGGGAAGTGGCGAGTATTTTGCGGCGAATATTGGTGAGTTTTTGAAAAAGTTTGACCTTACGCATACGAGTAATGAAAGTAGTTTTTCTAACTGGGCGAGTGCGGCGAACATTTGTTCGGACTGGCGGTTTGTGGACACCTTGACGGCGATTGGGCTGGACGTGGTGGAGCTGACCGGAAATCATAACGTGGACTGTGGCGACGACGATGCGATTTTGACGTTTGAGAAATATCAAGCGCTGGGGATTAAAACCGTGGGCGGGGGACGCGGAGCGACGGAGGCGGAAGTACCGCTGGTGATTTCTGAAAAAGGCACACAAATTACGATGCTGGCTTATAACCAGTCGACGGGCGGGGCGACGTGGGATGAAACGCCGGGGGCGAACCAATATTATGCCGAGAATGCGAGCGCGCGGATTGCCGAGGCGAAAGCGCGGGGCGACACGGTGATTGTGGACGTGCAGTTTAATGAGTGTAATGCTTATGCGAGCGAGTACGAAGACACGACTTGCGATGCGGCGGATTCGGCGCCGGGCGACCAAGTGGGGTTGTTTAGGAGTTTGATTGATATGGGGGCGGACGTGGTGGTGGGGACGAGCGCGCACCAAACGCAGACTTTTGAGCGTTATGGTGAAGGCGAGATTTATTATGGACTTGGGAATTTGTTTTTCGACCAGATTTGGTGGCCGGGGACGACGCGTTCTTTGGGGTTGACGCATTATTTCTGGAATGGGAAGCTGCTCCAGACGCGAAGATTTGGTACTGTTTATGATTCAAGCTATCAAACAAGAGTAATGAACACGGAGGAGATAGAATGGTTTATCAACCGGCTCAACCAAGCGAGGTAAAAAAGAAACACAAACGCAGTCGCGTGGTGCAGATAATTTTGGATGCGCTGACACTGATTTTGGTGGCGGGGGCGACGTATGCGATTTTTTGGCTGACAACGGTGAAGCCGGAAAACCAAGAGGCGAACGACCCGACGGTGGTGAATAAAGTGACCATCGACCAGCCGGAGGAAGAAGAGGATGACCCGATGTGGTTAAATCGGACGGTTAGCGGGTGGCTGGAAGCGGTGAGCCGAGATTTTAGGGTGGGGGTGAGCGTGTACGACCTTGATAACAAGACGTCGATTGGTGAGGCGTATGCGGACGAGGTGTTTACGGGGCAGGCGGACAGCGAGATGGCAGCACGGTTTGGTGTGGGTTTTGCGACGAGTGGGCAGACGACGGCGAAGGAGATGGTGGAGATTTTGAAGACGGTCTATGAGCACCCAGGGATGAGCGAGCCGGATTGGGGAGCGTACAAGCAGATGCTTCTGGAGCAGACGGTGATTTATTCAGCGGAGCGGTGCCACGGGTATTGCACGGTACGCGATGGGTTGCCAGCGGGATTTTCGGAGAGCGCGAAAGTTTATAACGAGAACTATATGAGCAGCAACGGGAGTTTTTATCTTGCGTATCGCGATGCCGCGATTGTGGAGTTTACGAAAAAAGATGGGACGAAGCGCAATTTTGCGATGGCGGTACTGGGCTACGGGTTTTCTGGGCAAGAACAGTTTAAGCAGCTGGGGGAGCGGCTCGATAAAGCCGTTACGCTACATATCGAAAATCACGAATAAAGTTTTGTTAGTAAGTTGAGAAGAATTCAGACCAGTAGGTTTTGTACTGGGCGGCGGGGTCGAAGACGAAGCCGACGGCGAGTTTGGTGAAGTTGGGGCTTAAGATGTTGGCGCGGTGGTCGGGGGAGTTCATCCAGGCGGCGACGACGGTCTGCGGAGAGACGGCGGCGTTGCCGGCCATGAGGTTTTCCCCGCTACTGCCACCGGAATCTGGCAGGGGGCAGGCGGTTTCCCAGGACGAGCCGTCGGGACGGGTGTGGGAGTAGCTGGTCATGAGTTCGCGGGCGCGGAGCGCGGCGGCGGCTTCGCAGGTGACGCCCCATTCAAGTTCGTCAAGGCCGTTTTTGGTGCGTTCGGCGTTAACTAAGTTTAAGACTTCGCGTTTCCATTGTTCGACGGGGACTTCGACGACGGTGACGGTGATGGAGTCGTGACGGCGACCGTCGTAGGTGCCGGCGGTGATGGTGGTGGTGCCGGTGCCGGCGATGATGGGGTAGCGGCAAGTGTCGGACGAGTAGCCCAGCCAGGTGCGAGCGCTGGAGTAGAAACCGGAGATGATGGATTGGTCGGATGATTGCCAATACATACTGCCGAGGCCGGAGAGGTCGCCACCGACGCAGAGGTCGATGTCGGCGGTTTGATAGATGGTGACGGAAGATTCGTTCCAGAGTTCCCCGCTTGGGACGGGGTCAGAAGAAATCCAGCCGTTGGCGGCGACTTGGTAAACGACGCCGTCGGCGGAAGCGACGGTTTTGCCGCCGGAGATGTCGGAGACGGAGGCGAGTAGTTCGGTTTCTTCGAGCGTGCCTTCGATTTCGTCGGAGCGTTCGGCGACGGCACGGAATTCGCTGTCGCTGCCCCAAATGGCGGAGGCGATGAGGATTCCGGCGATTAAAATGGCGGCGGCGTTGACCGAAAGGAGAATGGTCAACCGAGTTTGGCGAAGAGTAGCTGCGGCGGCGGCCGTCATAGAGATTTATCTCCGCTTACTAGGCAAGCGCAAAGATTGACGACCATTTCGATTTTAACGAGATCGCGGCGTTCGAGGACGTGGCCGCTACTGGAGCGACCGAGCAAAACTTGGCCGAAGACGTGGTTTTTGTTGTCGAACAGGGCGGCGACTTTGAAGATTTTTTCGCCGAGGTCGAGAGAGTCGTCCACGGGTTGCCAGATGCCGTGGGCAGGAAGCTTGAGCTTTTCGAGCTTGACGAGCGAGGTGGCGGGGAGGTCGAGGTTTTTGGAGCCGTAAAGATGGCCGTTGACGTAGAAGCCGAAGTAGTCGAGCTTTAAGTGTTGCGCAAGGAAGCCGGCGAGTTCTTTAAGGTCGAGGTCGTTTTTCTTGAGGGCGTCGAGTTTTTTGGTGATGTAGCCAATGTTGATTTGGCGGGTGGGGAGGAGGGCTTTAATCATGGCCGAGACTTCCGAAAGAGCGGGCATGAGGCAAAGGACAATGATGACCATGATGAGGTTGAGCAAGATGATTTGGGGCGAGGGGCTGGAGATGCGGAAGAGCGAGGTGAAGATGGCATAGAAAATGAGGAAGTAGAGGACGACGCCGACCGCGACGAGTAAGATGTAGGAGAGGATTTGCATCCATTTGCCGGAGACGGCGAGGATGCGGTATTTGACGACGGAGTAATAAAAGATGGTGATGGTGACGGAAACCGCCATCGGGCCAATCCAGACGAGGTTGGGGTGCGAGGTTAAAAGCAAGAGGTCGAAGACGAGAGCGAGGATGCCACCGAGCGAAAGGCCGGCTTGGAAAATTTTGAGGCCGAGCTTGGCGCCGCGGCTTTTGATGCGTTCAGTTCCCTTGGTGATACTGTTGGTATAAATGACGGAAACGAGGGTGAAGTAAGCGATGATGACGTAGAAATACCAGCTGCGGACGGTGTGGATGATGTTGAAGCCGTCGCCGAAGGTGATGTTGCTATAAAAGAGTTCTGGGCGGAAGGCTAGGAGGCCGACGATGGCCGCGCCGCCAAGGGCGGAAAGGAAGGTGACGAGCTTACCGGAGCGGGCGTTTTCCCAGCTGGCGTAGCCGAGGAGGGCGATGTCGGTTAAAGTGATGCCGGCGATGATGCCGATGACGACGAGGGGGGCGAGGCTAGCCTTTGATTCTGGGAGCGAGAGGAAGAGGGCGATGGCCGCAGACCAGACGGAGGTACCGACGGTGGCGAGAAAGAACCAGATGCCTTTGGTCTTTGACTGTTTGGTGGTACCGCAAAGAACCGAAACGCCCGTCAGGAACGTGAGCGCGGCGACGGCGTAAAGTAAAATCGTGATTAAATGCATAGAACCTCCAATAACTTATATGTTTATTTTAGCATAAAAACTCAAAAAGTTAAAAAAACCGTCCCGAAGGACGGTTCGTCAAATTAGTCGGCAATTGCGGTTAAGGACTGATAGTCAATCTTTCCCGAAGAAAGACGCGGGAGAGAGTCCAGGAAAAAAAGTCTGGTGGGAAATTCAAACTCGCGCAGATGTTTGCCGAGGGAGGTAGAGATTAAGTGGCGGGTTTCGTCGGTTGCCGGCACGCCTGGTTGAAGTACTACGAAAGCGGCGCCGGATTCGGAGCCGTCGGGCAATTTATAAATGGCGACGGCGCTTTCGGCCACGAGGTCGTCGATTTTTCCGAGGGCGGTTTCGATAGTCTCGCAGTTGACTTTGTCGTTGGCGCCACTGGGCTGATAGAACCGTTTTTTGCGGCCAAGCAGGGTCAGGTAGTTGTCCCGCGAGAGCGAGCCGATGTCGCCCGTCCGGAAAAAGGTTTTGCCTCGGAAGGTGATGAATGATTTGGCGGTTTCTGCGTCGTTTTTGAAGTAGTGCGTAACCATAGATTCTGACCAAACAAGCAGTTCGCCGGGTTCGTCGTATTTGACTTCGCACAAATCTTCGTCAACGATGTAGAGTTCCAGACCTGGGTAGGGTTTGCCGCAAGTGTTCGGGCGGTGCGGGACGCCATCGGACGTGGTGCCGATGCAGAGGGTTTCTCCCATGCCGTAGTTGTTGCGGACTTCGGCTTTGGAGCCGCGGGTGCGGAAGAACTGTTCCGCCCGACTAAAGAGTTCTTCTTCGGTCTTTAGGCCGGCCGAGAAGAAGGCTTTAAGTGGCGAAAGGTCGGCGTCTGCAGGGGTCTTGGCGATAAAATCGCGCAAAATCTGCGGGGTACCATAGATGAAGTTGGCGCGTTTCTTGTGCCAGCTGCCGATGTCGTCAAGTGCACCGTCCGGAACGAGCTCGATGTGGTTGCCACCAATTAAATTCGCGACGATCATCGCCCAACCGTAGGGGTGGTTGAAGGGGAGGATGCTCAAACCTTTTTTGAGCACTTGGTCGTTGGTGGTCTGGTTGGTGCCGTTCGTCATGTAGGTGAGAGCGGCGATGACGTTGCGATTGGTGAACGGGAGAATCTTCGGCGCGTTGGCGGTGGAGCCACTGGTCTGAAGAAAAATTGATTCTGCCGCGGACGACATTCTGCTCATGATCTCAGCCGCGACAAGTTTCGGGGGGACGTCTTCCCTGACGCGTTTAAGTGCGCCGTAAGATGTCCGGAAAATTTTGCCGGCGAGGGGCGGTGTCCGGGTGGTTTCAATCAGCATCCGAAGCGAATGAACTTGGTCACGGATTTTCTGGGTGTCACTCCATGATAAGCCGGTGGCGACCAAAATTTTGGCGTCGTGGTCGTTGACGGTTGCGATGGCGTGGTCAAGCGGTCGTGAAAAATTCGCGTAGGCGACTCTGAGGCCGATGGCGTTGGCCGCGAAAGTTAAAACCAAGCTTTCGATGAGATTTGAAGTGTAAATGACCATGGTGTCTCCGACGGAGAAACCGTGGTGAATGAGTCCAGCGGCAACCGCAAGGACTTCTGCTTCAAATTCGCGCTTGGTGAGAACTTTGCCGTCACGTTCAATCAGGGGTTCTGGGCTGTCCATTGAAGTAGCGTTGACCGCTTTGAAAGCGCCAAAGAGACTGGCAGTTTCAATTTTGGGGTGCAGCTTTGCTTCTGGAATGCCCGCAAGATGGATGCGATCAATAGACGGGTAACCAGTGTTCTTGGTGTTCAATCATATCTCCTCCTTTAGTCAATGTATTTTTTCTTGAGATAAACACGCATAGCGACAGATTGCGACAAACCAACGTCGGTCAACTTTAGCTCTTCGATCTCAAAAGCGTAATCTTCGTCTTTGACTGCTTTGGCCTGGTTAACGGCGCTGACTACTTCGTGGACATAACTGTCCATGACAGAGATGTTCGAGGAAATAAATCGAGCGGGGATTTCGGTGAATTCCCGTGCGACGTCCAACAACCGAGAATACTCAAGTGCCTTGCCGTACATGGGGATGTCGAAAAGGCAACGACCGTGGTGGGTTAGCAATTTTCCGGCTTGGATGATGAGCTGTTCAAGCTCAAGTGCCGAAAATACGATGCCACGTCGGTCAAGGATGACGACGTTTTGCGTGCCCCGCAGGTCGGTTCTGCTACCGAGTTCGTCGAAGATTTCGTCGGATTGAACCGTGTGGAAGTTGCGACGCTGACAGAGGTCGGGGAAAAGTTGTTCTTTGGGCAGAGAGACCTTGGGGTCGAGCAGGGTGATTTCGGACTGGTGCAGACCGTAGAGGCGTTCGGGGATGTTGTCGGAGCCAACGATAGTGATGCGCGGGAGTACCTGAGTTTTGTGATAGACCCAGCTGATGTGCTTGATGTAATCTTTGATTTTGATGCGTTCAGCACGGACGATGGGGTCAATCAGGAGGTTCATGGCGAGACTGCTGGTTGGAGACAATGTGTGGCCGTTGCCTTCGGGCGTCCAGAGGAAGCCGTGTAAGGCGTCGTTAATACGCGGAGCGTCACCAAGGAAAATCCACCAGGCGAAAGAAATCCAGTCGAGGTCGGGTTTGCCGTCGGGCTTGACGATGAGTTTTTCGAGACCGCCAGTGGTGACCGCGCTCCTGAGTGCGGGCAAGAAGCCGTTTTCAAGATAAGTTCGGTTGGCACTGGGGAAGTCGTAGAGAAAAACCGCGTCAAGTTTAGCGAATAAATCATTCAGTTCCATAATTCTACTCTCCTTGTTAATAATACTTGCCAGATAACGCCTCTGGCACGGGCGTTTACATTATATCATATTTTATAGAGAAACAAAAATGGTGGAGCGTGCGGGAATCAAACCCGCGACCTCGGCAATGCGAATGCCGCGCTCTATCAGCTGAGCTAACGCCCCAACCATTTTATTATATCATACTTTAGATGCCTGGAACGGGGAATTTTTTAGCGAGGGATTTGACTTCGGTGCGGATTTGGTCCAGTTCTTCAGAGGCTTCACCGAGGCGGGATTCGTCACCGAGGCCAACGCAGATGTCGGCGACGCGTTTCATCCAGGATGCGATTTGTTTCATTTCGGTTTCGCCGAGGCCGCGGGTGGTGATGGCGGGGGTGCCGAGGCGGACGCCGGAGGGGCGGAAGGCGGCGCCTTTGTCCGTCGGGAGGGAGTTAGCGTTGAGATTGAGGCCGACGAGGTCGAGGGCGCGTTCAAAGAATTTGCCGTCGATGCCGAAGCTTTTGACCATGTTGACGAGGATGAGGTGGTTTTCCGTGCCGTCACCCTGAAGGGTGAAGCCTTGTTTTTTCAGTTCGTCGGCGAGGGTTTTGGCGTTTTTGACGATATTTTTGGCGTAAGTCTTAAACTCTGGCTGGAGAGCTTCGCCGAAGGCGACGGCTTTGGCGGCGATGATGTGTTCTAAGGGCCCGCCCTGGGTGCCGGGGAAGACGGCGCGGTCGATGAGGATTGGGATGTTTTCTAGGGTGTGTTCCGGTTTTTTGAGCGGGGAGGCGACGTTGCCCT
>CAYODV010000009.1:0-19420 GCA_964402915.1 uncultured Candidatus Saccharibacteria bacterium | reverse complement strand
TGCTATCGCTCTTGGCGTTTTAGCTCTCGTCGCCGCAGCGGTGCGCGCATTCCGTTTTTACAAAACTAAACCAAACGAACGAACCACTTCCGAACTCTTCGGCATCATTGTTGTTGCTGCCGTTGGCCTACTCCTCGTCACTCGCGCCGACCTCGCCAAAGACGCCATCTCTTTCATCGTTGGCGTTTATATCGTCCTCTCCTGTGCCACGCAACTTTTCATCGTCTCCGGTTTTCGCAAAACCAGCGGGCTTCTGCTCGGCTCTTACCTATGGCCAATGATTGGCCTCTTCGTCGGCATTTTCTGTATCACCGGCCAATTCGTCGTCCCCGACGCCTTGGCTACCGTCACCGGCATCGCCCTCATCATCTACGCCGTTGTCTATCTCATTAGCCTCGGCTCTCTCCAGAAAGCCGAAAAAACCTACGCCGCGAAGGCTAGTCACAAAGAAATCACCGAAGCCGTCATCGTTAAAGAAGCTAAAGCCTCACATAAATCTGAACACAAATCCGAGCCAAAATCCAAAAAATAGTATATAATATATAACAGTTAAAAGGAGTTATATGAAAAATCCACGCCTTATTTTGATTACCAATCCGGGCTCCAGTTCCCGCAAATACGCGCTTTATCGCGAAGACGAACTTTTATGCAGTCTTCACTTTGAGTTTGAGGGCAAGAAAGTTGTCTGCACACTCAAAACCGCCGACGGCTCCAAGAAAAAATTAGAAAAAACTTATAAAGACTTGAACTCAACCGTTGGCGCGCTAAATGAAATTTTGACCGCCGAAGGCTACCTCGGTGGCGTTTCTAAAATCGACGCCATTCTCGCCCGCATCGTTGCGACTGGCGAATATTTCACCGAAGACCATCTCGTTGATGACGAGTGTTTGAAAATGCTCGAAATCGCCAAAAAACGCACTCCGCTTCACGTTCCGGTCGTCGCCAACGAAATCGAGGCCTTCGTCAAAGAATTCAAAGGCACGCCCGTCATCGCCATCTCCGACTCTTCCTTCCACGCCGCCCGCCCTGACCTCACCGAATATTACGCCATCGACAAAGACCTCGCCGACAAATACGAAATCAAACGCTATGGCGCCCACGGCCTTTCCGTCGGCTCGATTGTCAACTACATGACCCGTGAAAACATTTTGCCAGAAAAACTCATCGTCTGCCACCTCGGCTCTGGCTCATCCATCACCGCCGTCTATAAAGGCCAATCACTTGACACTACCATGGGTTACACCCCGCTTGAAGGACTAATGATGTCCACTCGCTCTGGCTCGCTTGACCCCGCCGCCGCGCTCGCCATTAAACGTGCCATGAAGTTCACCGACGACGAAGACCTCGAACAATACCTCAACAAAAAATGTGGTCTCCTCGGCGTCTCCGGCCAAACCGACGATATGCGTGAAATCATCCGCCTTCGCGACGAAGGCGACGAACGCGCCACTTTCGCCCACGCCATGTTTGTCTATCGCATCCAGTCGGAAATCGGTCGCATGGCCGCTTCGCTCGGCGGCGTCGATGCCATTGTCTTCACTGCCACCATCGGCGAACGCTCTGACGAAATCCGTCGCTCGGTCGCACAAAAACTCGGCTATCTCGGCTTTGAACTCGATTCCGCCAAAAACGAATCCGACCTTGAAAACCGTCACGAAAACATCGCCGCCGCTGGCTCCAAACCCATTTACGTCATCCGCACCGACGAATTTGAAGAAATGATTCGCCGCGCCAAAGTCGTTCTTGATGGTGACAAATGCAGCTGCGGTTGTGGCCACAAAAAGAGCGAATGCGACTGCAAAGATTGCGATTGTAATAAATAATGGAACAAGTTTCCAAAAAAGAAACTGAAGAACTTCTCCGCCTCGCCGAGCAAGCCCTCTCGGCGGACGGGGACTTTGTTGAATTCGGATGCTATAAAGGTGACACCTCCATCTTACTCGCTAAACTCTTAAAAGCTCATCGCTCGTCCCAAAAGCTCTGGCTTTACGATTCCTTCGCTGGCCTCCCCGCCAAAACCGCCGAAGATGCCTCCGTCGCCGGAGACCAATTCCGCGCCGGCGAACTTTTCGTTTCTAAACATGAAGTCATTACAAAATTCAAGCGCTCCGGCCTCTCCGTGCCCATCATCAAAAAAGCATTCTTCGCCGACCTCGACCCCACCCAAGACTTGCCAGAAAAAATCGCCTTCGCCTTCCTCGACGGCGACCTTTATAGCTCCATCAAAACTTCCTTCCAACTTGTTCTCCCTAAACTCGCAAAACAGGGAACCATCATCGTTCACGATTATAACAACCCCGAATTGCCCGGCTCCAGCCGCGCCGTTGACGAATTCCTCCGCGCTCACCCAGAGTTCAGGCTCACCCAAAAACACACTCTCGCCATCCTCACGCAACGTTATTCAAAACAAATCCGATAATAGTCGAGCCTATTTTTTCTTTGTCAAATGATATGCTTTGAAATTGCCGACTTCTTTCGTCTCCGCCACTTCATAGCCTTCAAACACTTCTTGAGAAAAGTCCACTTTATCATCTTTCCCAGCCATATACCAATACGAATCCTCACCAGACGCAAAATCAGCTAACGTCTGCACCGGATTCACCGCCGAAACATAAGCCGAAGTTTGATAGAACAAATCTTTCGTTGCCGTCACAATCGTTTCGCTGTTATCAGCCGCAACTTTAGAAATCTGCCCCACAATCTCTTTCGGGTCGGTTTTCATATTATAAAGCCCCAGTGCATTCAGCCCCACCATCACCAGTAATGCAATCACTAGCACCACCACGACCTTCTTCACAATCTTAAACACGACTAACAAAATTATCGCCGCTATCACGATTAGAATTAACTTCACCGCTGGCACCGGCAATCCCCAATCATACGCCCACTTCGCCATAAACGCCGACGTCCCGGTCGAAAGATACGGTAGCGCCAACGCCACAATCGCAAATGACAATACAAACATCAAAATCTTCTTCATGCTTCCATTTTAGCAAGTCAGAAAGACTTTGTCGACTTTTAGAGGAAAATATGCTAAAATAAAGAAGAGTTCAGGGTGTGGCGCAGTTGGTAGCGCGCAGCGTTCGGGACGCTGAGGTCGTCGGTTCAAGTCCGATCACCCTGACCACATTTTTTACATGAGCCGCCTTAGCTCAGCGGATTAGAGCACTTGTCTTCGAAACAAGGGGTCGTGGGTTCAAATCCCTCAGGCGGTACCACGAGAGACCAAACGGTCTAATTTTTTATCTAAAAGTTTTGGTAGCCACTCTAGCATCGGCCACGCAGCAAGCCCCAGCCCCGCACAAAGCCACAGCGTCGTCACGGAAATCTCCTCCGAAAGACCAAAGACATTTCGGAAAAACCCAAAGCAAACGCCAAGCCCCACCAGGCACCCCACAAACACCACCACGCGGTACCAATTGAACGGCCGACAAATTCTGAACAAATATAACATTCCGACTGTCGCAAACGCCAATGTACAGGCGGTCGACACTTCCGCATCTGGCACCCCAAACACTCTGCAAAGCCCCACCATTCCAAAGACCATCACTAAACTCGTAATCCCACCCGGAACCGCTTTAGCAAGAATGTTCTCTAAGAACCTCCCCTTAATTAAATCTTCGTTTGGCATTTGCGCCAAGAAGAACGAAGGTAGCCCAATCGTCCAAACCGACAGCATAGAAACCTGCGCCGGCAGCAGCGGATAGCGCACGCCGAGCACTAACGTCACTACCACTGCCAAAATCGAAAATATATTTTTCACAATAAACAAACTGCCCGACCGCTCAAGGTTATTCACTACGCGTCGTCCTTCGCGCACAACTTGCGGCATCCTGGAGAAATCCGAATCGAGCAGCACGAGCTGTGCCGCTTGCACCGCCGCACTGCTTCCTGACGCCATCGCCACACTGCAATCCGCGTCCTTCAGCGCCAAAACATCATTCACGCCATCCCCCGTCATTGCCACTTTATACCCTGCGGCCTGTAAAGCCTTCACGAACTTTCGCTTTTGCTCTGGCGTCACTCGCCCAAACACGGTATATTTTTCCACGGCCTCCGCAATCTCCCGATCCGTTTTTAGCCCCGAAGCGTCCACAAACTTTTCCGCGTCCAAAATCCCCGCTTGCTTCGCCACTTCCGCCACCGCCATCGCATTGTCGCCAGAAATCACTTTCACCGCCACACCTTGTTCGCGGAAATACTTAAACGTCGCCGGTGCCGACTTGCGCACCGAATTTTCTAACACCAAAATCCCCAGCGGCTTCACCGGCTCCACCAACTCGCCGCCATCCAGTTTTTGCGCATACTTGCCAAACACTAGCGCACGATAACCCTTGCGCGTATATTTTTGTAAATCTTTTTTATATTTTTCAAAATCTTCCTTCAGCACAAACTCCGGCGCCCCCACGACATAATTTTCCCGTCCAAACTTCGCCGCGCTATATTTATATTGTGAAGAAAAACCAAACACTTCGTCCGCCACCAAAGTTTCTTTCCCATGGAAATATTTTTTTAGCGTCGCCATCGTCGCATTATCATTCGGCATCGCCTTTACCAAGTTCGCCACCTCCACGGTAATTTCTCGCTCACCAAGTTTTACGACTTCGCGCACATTCATTTCCGGATTTGTAATTGTTCCAGTTTTATCAACGCACAGCACGTCCACCCGCGCCAACGTTTCTATACATTTCATCTCGTGAACTAGCACTCGGCTTTTTGCCAACTTCAACACCCCCACTGCCAGCGACACGCTCGCAAGCAAGAATAGTCCTTCCGGAATCATCCCCAACACCGACGCGGCCGCAGCCCGCACACTCGCATCAATCGGCGAATGATTTACAAGCAACTGATGCGCATACATAACCACCCCCACCGGAACAATCGCCACCCCCGCCATCTTCACAATTCGGTTTAACGACCGAATAATCTCCGACTGCTCGCCGGTCTTAATCGCTTTTGCTTGGAGCGTCAGTTTGGAAACGTAAGAATCGTCGCCCACTCGCACTAGCTTCGCATAGCACTCGCCGCTCACCACAAAACTTCCCGACAAAAGTTCCGCTCCTCGTCCATGAATAATCTCGTCGGCCTCGCCCGTCACCAGGGCTTCATTGACCGACACGCTTCCTTCAAGCACGGTTGCGTCGGCCGGAATTTGGTCACCCGCCGTAAATATTACTGTGTCATCAAGCACCAACTCATCCACCGGCAACATCTCGCGCTTCCCATCGCGCACCACCTGCACTTTTTGTACATTTAGCACCGTCAAATTATCTAACACTTTCTTCGTGCGAAGCTCTTGAATAATTCCAATCAAAGTATTCGCCGTAATCACAAACAAAAACGTCAAATCCCGATACGATTTCACCATCACCAGCACCGCCGCAATCGTCACAAACACACCATTAAAATAAGTGAAAACGTTGTCAAAAATCACTCGCGCCACTGACTTCGACGGCGCTTTTACTGGCCGATTATTTTGGCCGGCGGCGACCCGCTCTTGAACTTCTTGCCTAGTTAGCCCCTGGAACTTCATATATAAATTATAACAGATTATACCATATTCGCACGTGCTTCCAAGCATAAACTTTTTATGCTAAAATTAAGCTAAATGCTTGACATGGGGGGGCG
Source organism: uncultured Candidatus Saccharibacteria bacterium (assembly GCA_964402915.1). Taxonomy (GTDB): domain Bacteria; phylum Patescibacteriota; class Saccharimonadia; order Saccharimonadales; family Saccharimonadaceae; genus Nanosyncoccus. The sequence goes on along the minus strand of CAYODV010000009.1, from coordinate 13,792 downwards.
ATGTATAATGGTTAAGTAAAGGTCATAAAAGGAGAGATATGAATCCAGAAACAAAACCAGATAGTTCTGAACCGACTATCGCGCCAACCGAGGCAGAAATTGCCGCGGCATTTGAGGAACCAAAGCCAGCTGAAGAACCGACCGAGTCGGAAATCGTCGCCGCCTTTGAAGAACCAGTTGAGCCGGCAGACGAAATCGACCCCAAGCGCAAAAATCTTCACGACATCATTTTTTCCGCTGTCACCAGCTTTCTCATCGTCGTCATCGGCCTTTCGCTCTACAGTCTCATTGCCTACGGTAGCCTCCAGGGCATCACGGCGCTCCTTACGGCCAATGGTTCCACTCAAATTTTGAGCGTCACTCCCACCGAAACCGCAAACGGCATTCTCGGCAACAACTCTCACTTTATTGTGAAAACCGTCAACGGCTCCGTTGATAAACTTAAAAATACACTTTATCTTGAACCCGCCATTGACTACGAAATCGTCGAGCGTATCGCCGGCGCCGAATATGAGGTCATCCCCGCTTCCACTCTCGCCGACAACACCGTCTTCAATGTTGATTCCGTCAAAAACGGCATCGCCTCCTATAAATGGGCCTTCCAGACCAAAAAAGCTCTCTCCGTCTCTAAAATCTATCCTGCCAACGGCGCCAGCTACGTTTCAGAAAACTCCGTCATTGAGTTTAACTTTTCCTATCCCGAAGTCGAAGGCATTGAATCGCATTTCAAAATCTCTCCCGCCATCGACGGATCCTTCACGCAAACTACGCGCGGTTGGCGTTTTTCGCCCAGCACGCCGCTTGCCGCCAACACCACCTACGAAATCACTATCACTTCCGGCCTCACTTTCGGCGAAGAAATCATGACTGAAGATTTTCACTCTTCTTTTTCGACTTTCTCTCGCGCCGTCACCTCGTCTAACGAACACGACGAGTATATCACTCTCGACACCGTCTCCACTTTCACCGAAAACGACACACCAGTTATCTCCATCGGCGCTCCTAACCGTGCTATTTTCAACGACGCGTCTTACGTCGAAATCGAAAAACTTGCCAACGCCGACGATTTCATCAGTCACCTTGCTGGTCACTCTGTCACCGGCGAATCGCTCGGCGCCAAAGACCTTCGCAAAGTCGATGGCAAAACTACCTCCGACACTAGCTCGCTTGTCATGAACGAAACGCTCCCCACTGGCTATTACATTTTTCGTCTCAAAAATGCTGAAGGCGGCAACCTTCTCACCGCCAATGTTCAAGTCAACAATCTCGCCGCCTATGCCTTCGAATCCGAACGCGACGTCGTCTTTTGGGTCGCGGAAAACGGCGAACTAAAATCCGGCATTAAAGTAAACTTCAAAGGTAGTGATTACTACACCGGTGACAACGGCGTTCTCTCGCTCTCTAACATCTCTAACTTTTCCGAGCAACTCGACTACGCCAAAATCGGTAATTCCGACCAGCCGCTTGTCATTGGCCTCACTAATTTCAAAAACGATGTTTACCCCACCGGTTTCATCTATTCCGATCGCCCGCTCTACAAACCGACCGACACCGTAAAAGTTTGGGGCTACGTTCCACTCTCGTTCTTTGCTGACAGCCCAAACCTTAACGGCTTCAGCCTCGTCCTCGACCAAATCAAACAACCAGTCACGGTCAATCGCGACGGTACCTTCTCCGCCGAAATTAACCTGACCAGCTACAAAGAAATTGCATATAGCGCCATCCAGCTTGTTTATAACGACGCTGTCATCGCCAGCCGCTACATCGGCATCGAAGACTACACGCTCGAAAACTACATTTACGAAATCATCGCCCCAAAAAACTACGTTCTTGCCGGAGAAAACATCGAATTCAAAATCAAAGTTTCACACATCACCGGCTTCCCCGCTTCTAACAAAGATTTAGTCCTGTCTTATGAATCCAAAGATTATTACGTCACAACTGACGCTTTCGGCGAAGTTTCCGTCTCGTTCCCAACCGATGCTAGCTTCATGAATTATTCCACGACCTCACCTCATGAATCTAAAAACATTTCCGTCAATTCTGCCGGCGCCGAATATAATAAATACAGCACCGGAAAGAGTTTTTACGTTTTTCGCACGAATCTTGACCTAGAAAAAACTATTGACGATAGCAACACCCTCACTCTCACTGCCAAATCACTCGACCTCTCCACCGCCGGCGAATTCAATTATTCAAACAGCAACATGGTAAGCGTGCCCTATTCTGGCAACGTCCGCATCGTCGTCACCGAAGAGGCTCAAACCCGCCACATCTCCAGTTATTATTACAACGAATACACCAAAGAAAACACCCCGCAATATTCCTATTCCTACTCCAGAAACACTCTTCGCGACGAAACCGTCTCCATCTCTGACGGCACCGGCGCCTTTGCCCTCCCATCCGAATATAAAGAAGCCGAAGGCGACACGCGTTACAATTATTATTACCAAATCACCGCCACCGACACCCTCGGTCGTCCTTACGTTTCTTACGAAAGTTGCTACCACTGGGGCACCTTTGTTGGAGAAACCAGTTACAACGGCTACTCCAGAAACGCCATCGACGTCGGCTGGGGCTATTACTCTTACAGAAGATCTCTGGATGGATTAAGCGGAGATTACGGTCTTTATCGCTTTGGCTATAAAGACATGAACGGCCGCAGCCCTTACTCACTTGGCGATTCGCTCAGCCTGGGGCTCTACGGCATTGACGGGGAATCGGTCGCGAACAACGGCCAAGCTCTCGCCATCGCCTATAAAGAGCATATCATCACTACACACGTCTTCAATACCAACACACTTAATCTCGCCTTCGACCAAAACCTGTATCCTGGTGCCGTTATTGTTGGCGCTTACTATGAGGGCGGCAAGTTCTACCGTGTCGCTCCGACTTACAACGACTATCGCGAATCCGACTCCGAACTTACGGTCAAAGTAGAAACTGAACATGGCAGTTACGAACCTGGCGGCACCGTTCGCGCCAAAGTCATCATCACCCGCGCCGACGGCTCTCGTGTTAACTCCGGCAAAGTCAACCTCTCCGTCGTTAACGAAGCCATCTTCAACTCCATGACCGACGACACTAACATCCTCTCCCGCATCTACGCCAACAAATATTATAAAGGTTACTCCATGTCCACCTTCCGCGACTACGACCTCGGCACTAGCGGCGGTGGCATGGGCGCCGCTGGCGGTTTCCGTTCCAACTTTGGCGACACAGTTTACTTCGCCGAAAAAACTTTCACGAATGGTGAAGCTGACTTTGAATTCAAACTCAACGATTCCATCACATCCTTCCGCCTCACCGCCATCGCCGTTGAGCCGGCCGACCTCATCGCCGCCGGCGCCGGCACGCGCACCATCTCCTCCGCTCTCCCGCTCTCCCTTTCGACTGTCATGCCAAAACATGTTAAAAACACTGACGACCTCGTCCTCAACGCCACTTCGCCTGTTTCTGGCTCGGAAACCATCAACTACACTTTCCGCATTGAAGAACTCGACCGCACCATCGACGTCGCCGGTCGTATCGGCGAAACCGTTTATGCCAACTTCGGCAAACTCGACCTCGGTAAATACACTGTCACTATTTCCGGCCGCGACGGCGCCGGCAACGAAGACGGCATAAAATACGACCTAGAAATCGTCGACACCGCTCAAGAAGTCGCCGTCAAAAAGACCGTTAGTCTCGGCGACACCGCCTCTATCACTCCCGTCAAAAGCCCCATCGTCCTAGAAATCTACAACGCTGAGGCCAAGAAATACCTCGACTATCTTGAAAAACTTTCCGGCAACCTCACCGCCCGACTCGACACCCAAATCGCCTACTACAAAGCTCTCGCCCTTCGTAACACTTTCTATGACGAATCAAACTCCCTCACTGCTCCTTCCTTCGGTGATTACCTCGCCAGCGACGGTCGGCTTCGCTCGCTCGTAAATGCCGAAGGTGACTACGTTCTAACCGCTCTTGCTAATTACTACGCTCCAGATTACTTCGACCTCAAAGCTACCAACTACGCCGTAGAAATCGACGACGACCTTTCAACTACACTAGAAAAACTTCTCGTCCTCGCCAGCTTCAAAGAACCCGTTCTCCTCGACCTCCAGGCCGCCCAGCATCGTGGCGTCGCCAGCGCCGAAGAGCTCACCGGTCGCGACCGCATCATCCTCGGCCTCGCCTACGCCTTCCTCGGCGACTACGACGCCGCCAAATCCGCTAACGCCGCCTTTGAAGAAGCCCTAACCTCAACCGACACCACCGACCTCGACCTGCTCGCCGTTCTCGCCACCTTCATCAATAAATCCAAGGCCGAAACCCTCATCGACCAAACCCTCGCCTCTCAACCTGCCGCGGACTACCTTGACTTCGCCATCCTCTCCTTCTTCGAGAACAACGAAGCTAATCTCATCACCAAGAATGTTGTAAAAATTACAACAACCGACTCTGTTGAGAACGTCGAACTTAACGGTCTTAAAATCGAAAAACGCACCTTCTTCCTCTCCGACCTTACCGACCTCCGCTTTGACGCTTCCAGCAAAGACGCTTACGCCACTTACTATTACCAAGGCCGTCTCTCCGAGCTCGCCGAGTTCTCGACTGACCTCACTGCTCGCCTTGAAGGTGACACCCACCTCGGCGGCACCGCCTACCTCGTCATCGACATCTCAAACCTCCAGGGCGACGACCGCAACGGCGAACTCAACCTTGCCCTCCCCTCCGCCCTCAAATTCTCTGCCACCTTCGCTGGCTCCGACGGGCTCTACTTAAGCCGCAACAACAACGAATATATCAAACTCAACCTCACTAGTCGCTACACTTCCAACGAAATCCGCATCCCGCTCTATATCGCCGCACCAGGGAACTACGAGCTCGAACCGGTCATCTTCATCCACGACGGCGCCTACCATCTCTCAAACAATTTCGACGTTGCCCTTAGCAAATAATTCGCTTGTGCTATAATATATAATATGGACGAAGCTGAACTCCAAGAAAAGCGCCGAGAAAACGAAGAAGCCGCAACCAGAAACCGCGCCCGGATTTTGGGCTTGCCATACCTCGACACTCGTGAATTTGAACGCTCCATCCCGCTCGTCCCCGGCCTCCTCGACAAGGAAGAAATGCACAGAAACTACATTCTCCCGCTCTCCCGTGGCGGCGACGGTGAACATTTCCAGTTCATGATTACTTCGCAAACTCCGCGTCACCTCCTCCAAGAAATTCGCGCCGACTACGAGAAAGAAGGCGAACGCGTTGATTTCTTCCTTATTTCCGGCTCTGCCTATCGCATCCTCATGCTCCGCTACGACCCGCCCAAAGAAGTTAAATATAACGACATTAAAATCTCCAGCGACGGTGATTCGGAAACCATCTCCGAAGTTTCCAAAACCCTAAACGAAGTTTCCTCGGAAAAAGTTTTTGACTTCCTCCTCGACCAAGCCGACAAACTCGGTGCCTCCGACATCCACATTGAAAACCTTCGCGACACCATCCGCGTTCGCATGCGTGTTGACGGCCTCCTCCACCCCGTCGCAAATCTTGAAAAAGACCGTTACCGCGTCATCATGGGCGAACTCTCCTCGCGCGCCAACGTCTCCGCCGCGAGCCAAAAGCCTCAATCCGGCCACCTCCAAACCGAAATCCACCGCGACCACTCCACCCACATCTTAAACGTCCGTGTAGAAACCGTCCCCACCATGTACGGCCAAGACGCCGTCCTCCGTCTTTTCAACTTTGACGAATCTCTGCTTCAGCTCGATTTGCTCGGCCTTTCCGAAGCCGAAAAACTAGAAATCGACGAAATCATCAGAAAACCTCGCGGCCTCGTCCTCATGGTCGGCCCCACCGGCTCCGGCAAATCTACCACTCTTTACTCCATGCTTAACGCCCTCAACACCACCGACAAAAAAATCATCACCCTTGAAGACCCAATCGAATACGGCATCACCGGCATCTCCCAAATCCCGATCAAAACCAACGCTGGAGGCTCCTTCGCCGAAGGTTTGCGCTCCGTTCTCCGCCTCGACCCCGACGTCGTCATGGTCGGGGAAATCCGCGACGCCGACACCGCTAAAACCGCCATCCAGGCCTCCATCACCGGTCACCTCGTTTTAAGTTCCTTCCACGCCGACTCTTCCGCCGCCGCCTTCTCGCGCATGATCGACCTCATTGGCACCAATCCCATCTTCGCCAATTCCATCCGCCTCGTCGTCGCTCAGCGCCTCGTCCGCAAGCTCACCGACTCCAAAGAGGCCTACGAACCCGACGACATGGTTAAAAAATACCTCCGCGAAACCCTCGACGGCATTGACGGCTTTGACCCCGACCACATCGAACTCTATCGCCCCGTCCCGACCGAAGAAAATCCCTTCGGCTACGCCGGCCGCGCCGTCATCATGGAACAGCTCGTCGTGTCCGAAGAAATCTCAAACTTCCTCCGCGGCGACGTTGCCGACGCCAACACCTCCAAAATCGAAGCCGCCGCCAGAAAAAACGGCATGCTCACCTTGGAACAAAAAGGCCTCCTCATGGCCTTAAACGGCACCACCACTCTCGAAGAAGTCTCTCGCGTGGTTTAACTAAACTTCAATTTCTCTTGAATCTCTCTAAACTCCGCCTCGGAAAGCTCCAGCGTCCGCCCATATTTCCACGTCGGGTCAAGCGGCATCAGATGTACATGCGCATGCGGCACATCCGTCCCCACCACCTTCATCAGCGTCCTTTGGCCTAAAACCTTCTCCATTCTCTGCGCCACTTTCTTCACGGTCGCAAACAGCGCCGCATAATCCTCGTCAGCTAGCTCGTAAACCTTATCCACCTCCGCCTTCGGAATCACCAGCGTATGCCCTTTTGACTCCGGCGCAATATCAAGAAACGCCAGCGTCTTCTCATCTTCATAAATTTTATAACAGGGAATCTCGCCCCGAATAATTTTACTAAACACATTATCCATACCAAAAATTATATCACAAACCCTCTTCCCAAATCTCTAAAAACTAGATACAATAAGATTACATCAAAATAACGAGGTAATATATTATGGCCAAGAACCCAACGGTGGAAAAAACAAGCAACGACAAAAACGATAAAAATGACGCAAAAAAACAGGCTCTTAATCTCGCCATCGCCCAAATCACTAAAAACTTCGGCGACGGCTCCATCATGAAACTCGGCGACGCCAAAAAAATTGACGTCCAACTCATCCCGTCCGGCTCCCTCTCGCTCGATCTTGCCCTTGGCGGCGGTTACCCAAAAGGCCGCATCATTGAAATCTACGGCCCCGAATCTTCCGGTAAAACCACTTTGACTCTCCACGCCATCGCAGAAATCCAAAAACAAGGCGGCACTGCGGCCTTCATCGACGCTGAGCATGCACTCGACCCCGCCTACGCCAAACGCATCGGCGTTGATACCGCCAACCTCCTCATTTCCCAGCCCGACAACGGCGAACAAGCCCTTGAAATTTGCGAAACCCTCGTCCGCTCCGGCGCCGTGGATCTCATCGTCGTTGACTCCGTCGCCGCTCTCGTCCCCCAAGCCGAAATCGACGGCGACATGGGCGACTCCCAAATGGGCCTCCAAGCTCGACTCATGTCCCAGGCCATGCGCAAACTCACCGGCATCATCAGTAAGTCTAAAGCCACTGTCATCTTCATCAACCAAATCCGCATGAAAATTGGCGTCATGTTCGGCAACCCCGAAACCACAACCGGTGGCAACGCCCTTAAGTTCTACGCCTCCGTCCGTCTCGACATTCGTCGCATCGGCCAAATCAAAGAAGGCGACAACATCACCGGCAACCGCACCAAGGTTAAAATCGTCAAAAACAAAATCGCCGCACCGTTCCGCACCGCCGAATTCGACATCATGTATAACGAAGGCATCTCCAAAGTCGGCGACGTCCTCGACCTCGCCGTCCAATATAACATCATGGAAAAAGCCGGCGCCTTCCTTAAATATAACGGCGAAACCCTCGGCCAAGGTCGCGAAGCCGTCAAAAAACTCTTCCGCGAAAAACCAGAACTCATGAACGAAATAGAAAAGAAAGTCCGTGCCGAAGCTGCTCGTCGAGAATCTGAAGCCTAGCCCCGAAGGCTCGGCATCAAAGACCATCACCGACCTTAAACAAGGCGTCCATAACTCTAACCGCGTCAACGTTTTTGTCGACCACGAATTCTCCTTTTCGCTCGACCTCACACAAGTTGTCGACTTTCACCTCAAAATCGGCAAAGCTCTCATGCCGGAAGAGCTTGCCGAGCTTAAACGCGCTTCCGCTTACGGCAAGCTCTACGGCGGCACGCTCGAATGGGTTTTGACGCGCCCGCGCTCAGTCAAAGAAACTCGCGACCACCTCATCAAAAAACGCTTTCAGAAAAAACTTGACTTCGCCGACGCCGACATCAACGAAATCCTCGCCAAACTGTCCCAAAAAGGCTATCTCGACGACCGCAAATTCGCCACTTGGTTCATCGAAAACCGCTTCGTCAAAAAAGGCATTTCTAAAACGCGCCTCCGCCAAGAACTTTTGATAAAAGGCATCGACAAAAACCTCATCGACGAACTTTTGGAAAATTCCTCACGCACCGAAACCGAAGAAATCAAAAAAGTCATCCGCAAAAAAGCCCCCAAAACCACCGACCCCCAAAAACTCCTCGCCTACCTCGTCCGCCACGGCTTCCCCTATGACCTCTCGCGCGAACTCGTTGACGCCTACTGGGCCTCGCCCGAAGATTTCTAATCTTGCTCTTTCTCTTTCGTAATCCGGCTGGCGGAAAAATCCGGCTCTCTAAACGGGTTCACAAAATTCGGCACAAAATCCTCTCGCGCCACGCGCTTGCGGATTTTGTCTTCTTCATCCTTCACGATAATTTTATAATCGTTCACCTCCACAATTTCCTTGCGCGGAATAATCAGCTCCGGGTCAAGCAACGCCTTCACCGCCGGCCGCTTCACAACCAGTTGATGCACCATAAAACTATCTGTGTCCACCACAAAATCCGTAATTTTTCCGAGTTTTGAACCTTTTTTCGTCTCCACCTTCAGCCCAAACAGGGAAAAGTTCAGCTCCAAAACTTTATCAAGCTTCACCACGTCTCCCTGGTTCACAAAATCCTCCACCGAATCCACAATCATTCCCAAATTAGAAAATTCGCGCACATCCTCCGTCTCCAAAATCTCGCCCACTTCCGGGTCATTCTTCGCCGCCGGCCCACTCACATAAAACGCCACAATCTTCAACTTCTCTGGGTCAACCACCTCCGCATCTACCCAGGCCACCGGCCCGCCCACATGCAAACTCAGCACCGGATAATTCAAAAGTCGCGAAGCATTCACTAACATATTTTCATTGTATCACACTTCTAACACAAAATCCTTACGGTTTATTTTCACAAGCTTATCGCCCGGCAGATTAAACTTTTTCCCAGGCCCGTACATACGAATCGCCCTCAAAAAATCCAACATCTGCGGCCGCGTCGCACTCACGCCAACTCTCGAAAGCCCCGCCCGCAGTACCTCCAGCGCCACGTCATCACTCAAACCCTCAAACCACTCGCGTTCAAACCGCAAATCTTCCGGCACCACCGCCTCCAAAATCTCCTCCACCTCCCGCGAAATCTTCACTTGCTTTCGCCAAAGCTCATAAATCTCTTGCCTCGTTTTAAGTGGCAGCGCCAGAACTCGCTCCCTCACCCGATTCCTCAAATACGCCTCCGATGAATTCGTCGGGTCTTGCCTAAACACCACCCCTCGCTCGCCCGCATACGCCAAAATCGCCTTCTTATCAAACACTCTCCCAAGCGTCCCATCAATCAGCGGTCGCCTCACTCCCGGCGCATTCAAGACCGCCAGCCCCCTCCAGCCCGTCCCGCGAATCAGGTTAATCGCCACCGACTCCACCAAATCGTCCAGATGATGCGCCGTATAAATCTCCCCCTTTTCTAAAAACGCCACCTCCCGCAAAAACTCATAGCGTTTTTCGCGCGCCACTTCCTCGCTCGCATCCGCCCCCAACCTTGCTTCACCCCTGTAAAACTTTAATTGGAGCGCGGAGGCAATTTGCGCAACAAAATCAACGTCCGCCCCAGAACTCTCCCTTGTCCCATGATCAAAACTCGCCACCACCAGCTCACTCGCCGGAAATTTCCGCACCATCAAATCAAGCATCACCATGGAATCTACCCCGCCCGACACCGCCAAAATCTTTTTCATATGTCAAAATTATATCACACTCACCTCTATAAACCATAAAAATCTTAAAGCAAAACCCTGGTCGCACAAACCTTTTATGCTACAATGTAGAAAACGGGTGGCGGAGGTAACATGACATCAACTAATCCGGCACCCAAACCAGAACGCAATTACGGCATTGACCTCTTGCGTCTGCTCTCGATGTTCTTCGTCGTCCTTCTCCACGCTCTCCTGCTCGGCGGCTTACTCGACCACGACGCTGCCATCTCTCCGCACAAAGCCCAAGCCGCCTGGCTTCTGGAAATCCTCGCCTATGGCGCCGTCGATACTTTCGCCCTCATCTCTGGCTACGTCGGCTTCCGCGCCGAAAAAAGACCGTTCAAGTTCAAACCCATCTTCTCCCTTTGGAGCCAAGCCGTCTTTTACGGCCTCGCCACCTTCGTCTTTTGTAGCCTTTTTCGCCCGCGCCTCGTCGAGGCCGGCGACCTGTTCACGCACCTCCTCCCAGTTTCGCACGGCTACTATTGGTACCTCACCGCCTACATTGGCCTGCTTTTCCTCACCCCTCTCCTAAACGCCGCCGTCCGCGACCTCTCCGAACGCCAATGCCACACCGCCATCTTCGCTGCACTCGGACTTTTCTCAGTCTTCGCCATCTTCTCTGGCGACAAATTTGTCACCAGCGGAGGGTATAGCATTTGGTGGCTAGCCGTCCTCTATTTCATCGGCGCCGCCCTCAAAAAATCCAACCTTCTCACCAAAATCAACAAACGCTGGTGCCTCTTCGGCATCTTCGCCTGCGCTCTCCTCACCTGGACTCTCAAAATCTTTGGCTCCGAATTCGTCCTTTTCGACTTCAAATTCGGGCCTGACTTCCTCGTCTCTTACCTCTCGCCCACCATCGTCATCAGCGCCATTCTCTATCTCCGCCTCTTCAGCTCCCTCAAACTCCGCCCCAGTTTCATAAAACTCATCAAATGGTTCGCTCCTTGCGCCTTCGCGGTCTATCTCTTAAACTGTAACCCCCACATCCAGCGTTTCTACCCCGCAAAGTTCCTCGGCTCCCTCACCTCTGCCAGCACCCCAGTCACCATCCTCACTGTCCTCGGCTTCTCGCTCGGCTTTTTCGTCGTCGCTCTCCTCGTCGAAAAACTCCGCCAAACCGCCGTCGCCTTCTTGAACCACCAACTCCCCAAACCTAAACCAAAAACACTCCCCAAAACCCCCTAACGCTTCTTCAGCTTCTCCAGATGCTCGCGCGCCTTCACGGTCACCACGCGCCCCTTCGGCGTCCGCTCTAAAAGCCCCAGTTGCAAAAGATACGGCTCATAATACTCCTCAATCGTCGTCGCCTCGTCACCCGTCAGCGCCGCAATCGTCGACAGCCCCACCGGTCGGTCGCCATAATTCTCCACCATCAGTTCCAACATATTCCTATCCGCCGGATCAAGCCCATACTCATCAATCTCCATCATCTCTAGCGCATCTTCCGTCAGCTTCCGGTCAATAATCCCATCTCCATTCACATCCGCATAATCCCGCACCCGCTTCACCAGCCGGTTCGCAATCCTCGGCGTCAACCGACACCGCGTCGCCAGAAGCGCCGTCGCTTCCGGCTCCATTTTCTTCCCCAAAATTTCCGCCGTCCGCGCCACAATCTGCTGAATTTCATCCAGCTTATAATATTCCAGCCTATGAATAATCCCAAACCGGTCCCGAAGCGGCCCCGCCAGCGCCCCCGTCCGCGTCGTCGCTCCAATCACCGTAAAATGCGGCAAGTCCAGCCGCACGCTTCGCGCCGCCGGTCCCTTTCCAATCACAATATCAAGCTTATAATCCTCCATCGCCGCATACAAAATCTCCTCCACCACCCGCCTAAGCCGGTGAATCTCGTCAATAAATAGCACATCCCCGTCCTGTAAATTCGTCAAAATCGACGCCAGATCTCCCGCCCGCTCAATCGCCGGCCCGCTCGTCACCTTCAAATTCGCATTCAGCTCATGCGCAATCACATTCGCCATCGTCGTCTTGCCTAGCCCCGGCGGCCCATATAACAGCACATGGTCTAGCGTCGTCCCATCGTCGCGCTTCTTCACCGCATCAATCGCCAGCTTCAAATTCGTCTTCAGTCGCTCCTGCCCAATATACTCCGCAAAACTCGTCGGCCGGAGGCTCTTCTCAAAAACCTGCTCCTCCGCATCTTCCTCATGGGTTTTAATATCAACTACCCGCTTCGTACTCCGTTCAATACTCATAGACCTATTATACCACCTCCACTCCTTAAAACCTAAATTCGTCTCATGATAATTAAATTCTCAATATGGGGTGTTTTCGGAAAGAAATTAAAGGGAATTATGCGTTCCATGATATATTTCTCACCTAACGCCCGTACATCCCGCGCTTGCGTCGCCGGATTACAGGACAAATAAATCACTCGCTCCGGCACCTGCTCTAAAAGCCGAGAGATTAGCTTCTTATCGCACCCCGCCCTCGGCGGATCCAAAATCACCGTCATCTCCGGCGCAATATACTCCAGTGCCTCCTCACTCTTCGCCATCACCGCCCGCGCCCCCGTGTCAGAAACGTTCCGCTCCAGCTCCCGAAAAGCCTCTTTATTACACTCAACCAGCGTCAAATCTCGCTCTCTCGCCACCGACAGCCCAATCGTCCCCACCCCCGCATAAAGGTCAAGCACCTTCTCGGTCTTCACTTCGCGCTGAATTTCAAGCAGCGCCATCTCATACACCGGCAAATTAATCTGGAAAAACCCGTTCGGACTATAACTATACTCCCGCCCCAAAATCTCATCGTGCAGATTCTCAAACACCGGATGCGGCTTCCCATTCTCATATAACCCCCCAGCCACTTTCCCATCCGCCGAGGCCCGGAGTAGTAGCGACTGGTACCTCCGCGCCTCCTCCCCGCGCGCATTCAAATCCTCAACCACCTCCATCGCCCGCCAAAAAATCTCCGGCCGCTCAATCGAACTCTGCCTAACCAATCTTTTCCGATGGCTCCCCCGCTCATGGAACGCCGGCCAAATTTTCACTGTATTATGGTCATAATACAGTGCATATTCCATCTTATTCCTATACCCCCACTCCTTGCCGTCCGTCCGCACCGCCTCCACTTCCACCCCTGTAATCTGCTCCTGCCTCAGCGACTCCAAAACCAGCTCCCGCTTCTGCGCCAGCTCAAACTCATAGTCAAAAACTTGCCACGGCGACGTCGAAAGATAACACTCGTCACGCGCCCCCACCCGCTCCGGTGCCGTCTTCTCAAACTCCCGCGCCACCCCCTCAAGATAATGCGACTTCTTCTTCGTCACTAAAAAATCCGTCACCACCTCCCCTGGCAACGCATTCCACAAAAACACTTTTTTCCCATCCTCCAACGTCCCCAACCCTTGCCCACCCGGCACAATCTTTTCTATCAAAACTTTCATAAACTAAATCATGGTCGGGGTTAGCAGACTCGAACTGCTGACCTCGCGCTCCCAAAGCGCGCGCGCTACCAACTGCGCCAAACCCCGCGAAACTTTATCTTAAAATATGGTCGGGGCTACCAGGATCGAACTGGCGACCTCACGCCCCCCAGGCGTGCGCGC